>CAZNET010000065.1:0-9987 GCA_964571885.1 uncultured Pirellulales bacterium | reverse complement strand
GATAAAAATCAGCCGCTTTCTCATCTTTCTCCTCACAGATAAGTTCACAGATGACAACGCCGAACAGCGAATGCTCGAAGAGCTGCCGGTATTTTTCCTCACTTTCCTGCAGGGCCTTCTCGGTTTTTTTTCGTTCGGTAATATCGCGCGCGATACCCCACATGCCGACGGCGTTTCCCTGGGTGTCGCGAATAAGATAACTGTTCAATTCGACCGGAAAGACCGTACCGTCCTTTCGGATATATTCCTTCTCGTAAATCCCCGAGTACCCTTTGGCGATGATATGATCACGAACAACTTTCGCTTCATAATCATACCATTTTTCAGGCGTCAGTTCGTGATAGGTTTTTGTCCGCAGTTCATCGATGGTATAGCCCAGCATTTTTGCATAAGCCGGATTGCAGTCGATGAATGTACCGTTCATGTCACAGGAAACGATGCCGTCAACCGACCTTTCGTATAAATTGCGGTACCGCCATTCCGATTCCTGAAGGGCTTTTTCGGCTCTTTTTCGGTCGGTGATATCTTCACCGGAACATAGCAGCCCAACAGTATTTTGTTCTTTATCTTTTAAGATTGCATTGTGCCAGGCGATCAATCTCTCTTCGCCGTGTTTCGTCAGGACAGGATTTTCATAGTATTCTATTGTCTGGATCTGACCGGTCTGGATTCGGTCTTTTATCCTCTTAATCTCATTGCGGAATCTTTGGGGTATAAAATTATCGATCCACTCTTTGCCGACTATTTCCTGTTCCTCATATCCCAGAATATCACAGCCTTTTTTGTTAATCAGCTTGACTTTCGCGTTTATATCGACAACCAATAACATGACTTCGGCCACATCGAGATACTTCTGAGCGCGGTCGCGTTCGAACTGAAGAGCGCTCTCGGCCTTTTTGCGTTCCGTGATGTCACGGTCAATACCTCTGTAGCCGATAAAGGCATCATTTTCATCGAAAACAGGAACGGCATTTGTTTCGAGGATTACTTCGTGACCGTCTTTATGCAGATTGATGTTTTCCAATGCAAGTAACGGCTGGTGGTTTTGCCTGGCTTTTTCGAAAATCTTAAAAACGCGCTTGGCCTCTTTTTCGGGCATGAGGTCGAACGGTGTCTCATTGAGCATTTCCTCGGGTGTGTAACCGAGCAGTTCTTTTATATTCGGACTGCAGTAACTGTATTTGCCGAAGGCATTGACTTCCCAGATCCAGTCGGTGGAACTTTCGACAAGATCGCGAAAACGCTGTTCGCTCATCTGAAGCTTTAGTTGGGCTTTTTTACGCTCGGTAATGTCCCGGAAGGTGCCTCGCATTTTGACGCATTTGCCGTTTTCCAGAACCGGTTCGCCGTGAACGCGGCAAAAAATATCTTTTCCACTGGGTGTTGTAACCTGTAATTCAAGATCGAAAGGGATATGTTTATCAATTGCTTTTTGATAGGCGGCTTGGAGAATTTTTCTTTCTTTTTCGGGATAATAATTCAAGTGGTCATCGGGACCGGGGATCGACTGATCGTAATCGATCTCGATAATATCGTAGAGCGCTTCGGTCCAGGTCGCTTTTCGGTTTATCAGGTCATGCTCCCACCCGCCGATCTTGGCCATCTTACCGGTGTCATTGAGGATTTGACGGCTTTCATATAACTGTTTTTCAACGAGTTTTTGTTCGGTGATATCAAGGTGCGAGCCGAGGACCCTGACGGGTTTTCCGGAGTCATCGGCAATGACGGATGCCTGGGCGAGGATCCATCGATAGCAGCCGTCTTTGTGACGGAACCGAAATTCAACCCGGTAATTTTGTTTCAGCTCGGAGATCATCTTATTAATATAATCCTGTGTCTGCAGAAGATCATCCGGATGGACCCGGCTTTGCCATTCTTCAAAGTCGTTGCTGATCTCATGGTCCTCATAGCCGATCTGTTTTTTCCATTCACTTGAGTAAAAGACCTTATTGGTCGCCAGGACCCAATCCCACAGGCCCACATTGCCGGCTTTGACAGCTTCTCGAAGCTTCAGGTCAGATTCCCGCAGGGCGTGTTCGGCTTTTTTTCGTTCGGTGATATCCCTGATAACACCGAGCATGGCGATGGGATTATCTTTTTTATCTTTTATCAATGAGGTGTTAACCGAAGCCAGAAAAACAGAGCCGTCTTTGCGTTTTTGTTTTATCTCACCTTGCCATTGACCTGTTTCGGCTATCGAAGGTATGATAATCTCATCGGAAAACGTTTCGGACTGATTAAATATATTTACATGTTTGCCGATCAATTCATGGGGCTGATAGCCGTATATTTCAGCCGAGGCCTCATTACAGAAAATAATATTTCCACCCAGATCGGTAATATTGATGCCGTCCAGTGATTGTTTAACCGCTTCCGAAACGGTCAGGAGTTGTTCTTCGGCGATTTTGCGTTCGGTGATATCATGCGCGACGGCATACGTTATGGCTTTTTCGGGCTGAGGATGAGAACTCCAGTCAAGCCAGCGGTAGCGGCCGTCCTTCGTACGGTAGCGATTCTCGAAACTGATGATTTTTTCGCCTTTTCTCAGTTTCTCTTCCAGAATTCTTTTTGTCGGTTCGACATCGTCGGGGTGAATGAAATCGAGAAAGGATCTCGAAAGCAGTTCATCTTTATCATAGCCCAGAATCCGCGTAAAGGCAGGGTTGACTTTTAAAAAAGTAGCGGAGTTGATATCGGCGATGCACAGCATATCGAGTGACATCTCGAAGATTTGTTCCAGTTGTTCTTCGACATTCTGAAGCTTCGTTATATCCCGGCTGATTCCGATAATACCGCGGATGCTGCCGTCTTTGTCATACCAGGGTTTTTTTGTTGTCAGGTAATACGCGATATTTCCGTTCTCATCGATACCCTGGTCCACCTGATCGATAAGGGGCTGTCCGGTTTCGATGATACGTTTTTCATCGGCGATGTATTTCTCGGCCAGTTCTTTGGGGTGCAGATCGTAATCGGTTTTTCCAATAACGCCATCCGGGGCAATCCTGATGTTGGCTTGCAACCCGGCCTTGTTGGCGTACAGCGTTCGATGGTTCATATCTTTGATATAGACCTGATCCGGGATCATATCGGCGACCAGCTTGAGCACGGCAAACGGATCCTCGCGAAGCGATGCGGGTTGGACAGCGGGTTTTTGTTCCGGACGCAGCGGCTGGAGCCTGGCCTTTTTTCGTTTTTCAATCGTTCGCTGCCGGATGGAATTTTTATCCAAAATAAATCCCCTGATCTTATAAGGATTTTTTAAAAAATTGTAACAAAACCTATTTCAGAAAAAAATATTTCCCGCAAAATTACAGCACACTCAAAATATCTGGCCTCTGTCATTTTGAACTCCTTATTTAATTGCAAGTATAGATGATCAACGGAATTTGTCAACTCACATTGTTATTTTTAGGATTTTATTGGAACGATATAACTTTTTTCTGATAAATCCGGGACTATTGACTTTTAACGCCAAGCCAAAATTCCGCAAAAATGAGGAATTTACTATAGGGCCGAGGTTATAAAAATTTATTAAATAGACGATGTAGATCTTACGTTGAAAGATGAAAAACACTTTTTGTTATCATAGATTTATAAGCAATAGGAAGGCAGGATGTTAGCAGATATTAAAAACAAGTACAACGATCACGTCAGCGAAAGTTGGCAAAAGATTCTCAATCAAGACAGCAACAGCGATAAGCTGGACCTGAATTCGGAAACGATTTACGGCAATATCAGCAATGGTGTCCTGAAATTTCTGGACGAGCAGCTCAGCGCCATTGATACTACCGAAATTTAGGTATTCTCGATAATGACAGTCTTTTCTATGGTTTTTTTATCGGAACAATCGATACATTCCCGAATGTCGCATCCACATGATGGGCGATAAGACCCAGGCTTCCGCGGCGAAGCGCGAATTTACTTTTCTGTTTGACTTGATAGTTCCATTCGTTCGGTTCGGGATCTTCATCGTGCCATATCTTAAAGCTGTATAAGGTTACCCCTTCGCCTTTGGACGTATCGGGCAATGTTTTGCATCGCATTTTAATAAGAAAGGAATCGCCCCACTGAAAATTGATTTTGTCATAGGTTTTTTTTCCTTTATCGCCTCGCAGGAAATTCATCAGCAGGCGAAGCTCGCCGCTTTCTTTGAAGTGTTGTCGATCCCAGGAAAGAAAACCGATGGCGCCGACGGGCATGTATCCCCATTTGGGCTGGCCGTAGGGGAAATTGCGGTGGCCGCCGATAACGTGCCCCTGGAACCGCATGACCGGACCGAAGCTGCCCCAGGCCCCGCTGTGCGGACCGAGGTCATGGATCGCATGAACCGTTACCGGGAAGGTCGCTTCGTAATCGGTCCAGTTCATTTCACCAATGAGAAAAACCCGATCATAGCCGGTTTTGACGGTGCGTAAGCCCTCGTCTTCTATGGTCCACAGACCGTCACATATCTGACCGACATTCTGTAAATTTTTCACGTCACTCCATCGGATGTGCACCGGCAGAGGTCGGGACTTCTTTTGAAAATTCACGGTGACCGTTTTTGTATGTTCCCTGTCCAGTCGGTCGACGGCTTTTAAAACAATGATATTTTCACCTTTCTTCAGATAGGCTATCGGGATATCGGCATTAAAATCACCATTGGCCCCCAGCCGGCGACCGTCACCGAAACCCTCGGGGTGAAAACCGACCGATAACGGTTTCTCGGGCTGACCGTTGAGTGAATAACTCAGGCTTTGGATCTCGCACGGATCGCCGACATTGCCGAGCAGATTGAAATCCTTTTGTGCGATACCTGCCTGGCCGACCTTCTGCTCAAGCCCGTACCAAACCCGGATGGGATTTTCACAGGATTGACCTTCTGAGGTGTTTATCAAAACAATACAAAAAAGAAGACCAAAAACAATGACATTCAGTTTAGTGTGATTCGACATATAACAACCCCTTAATAGATTTGTATCGATTATAACCCATCAGGATTCCCAGAGCAACCTTCGCCTGAGAGATAGATAAAAATTTTAATTGATTCCCAATTCGTTAAACTGCTCAATAAATCGGGAATAAACACTGACGGTAAGATAACTCGCAAAAACCGTAACAGCGATGACTGCAATGGTAAGGATGATTTTCATCACTGGGCTGTAACGCGGATGAAACCATACCAGCGGTAAGGCGAGCGGACCGAAACACAACAAAGCGATAACCACAGCGGAAGTCGTATGATACCATTTAGTTCCGGCTCGCTTGTGACTTTCTAAAAATTCGCCGCAGTATCGGCATTTGACCGCTTCATCCTGAATTTCTTCTGCACAAAAAGGACACTTTTTCATATATGAACTTTCTTTTTCCTTATTCTAAGAACGCGATGGAAAAAAACAATCTAAATTGTCCTATAACAAAGGCGGTTTTTTTATTTCGACATACAATGCCAATAACTTGAAGGTTTAAAAATCGGTTCCGTTAAGCAAAGACATCTAATTTGACACTGTCCAAGCTGAAAATTTGACTCGCAGCGGAATTTTTGGTATAATATAGAATCTATAAGAATCGGCATTTTAAGGTTATGGTGATGAAAAGAACACTTTTAACGGCAGGAGTTTTCCTGCTTTTTCTGTCAGGTCTGGCTTTTGGGGTCAATAATCCAAAAGTGCTGATACGAGTATCCAAACCTTTTACGATTGATATCGGAATTGAGTTGTATGCGAATGAAGCACCCGTCAGTGTAGATAATTTTCTTGCTTACATGTACGCAGATTTTTATGACGGATTGATTTTCCATCGTTCCGACTGGTCTAATCAGGTTGTTCAGACAGGCGCTTATGAACCCAATACCGTTGAGCCGAATGTTTGGGATGTAAATCCACGATTTCCTATCAGAGATCCCATTATCAATGAAAGTTACAATGGACTTAGTAATCTTTTCGGTACGATCGGAATGGCCAGGACATCGGAACCGAATTCAGCGACCTCACAATTTTACTTCAATATGAATGACAATGTTGGTTTTGATCGAGCGAACTACCCGGATGGATATGGTTATTGTGTCTTTGGCCGGGTCATCAGCAATATGAATTTTGTCAACTGGATTTTTTATTTACCAACCGCTTCCATATCCGGTCTTCCAAATGTTCCTTTATGGGATGACGGACAAAAATATAACTATATAGTAATCACGGATATCATGATTGCCCCGCCGGGCTATTGGCTAAGAGAAGATTTCGATAATTCCGGAAGGGTCGATGAGGGTGACATCGGCTTTCTCGAGGGAACCAACTGGCTTGCAAACGGCGTGTCGCAGACAGCCGATCTGAGCGGTGACGGCACGGTCAATTTCCAAGACTATGCGCTTTGGGCCAAAAAATATATGCAAACGACCGATTGGCACACAGAACCGTGATCCGGATTCCCTTAGGATCTATCGTCGCTGGATTCTTTCATCGTCGCTTCGGTAGATAAACCGCCAAAAAACCCTTTTTTGCGTACATATTGATAGATATAAGAGATTCCCACTAAGGTCACCCCTGTCGCGAGAAAAGCCGTGATACGGTACACGCTCTTGACGGTTCCCATATCGAAAATAAAGACCTTAACCAGCAAAATCGCGAATTGGACCAGCGCCATGTATCGCAGGACCTTTATATTCTTCCAGAATCCTACGATCATCAAGACCGCTCCGTACACGGCCCACAGAACCGAAATATACATGTGCGACAAAAACCGCCAGCTCGTAAGAGTCAGATCGGCCCGGCCTTGCCAGTACCAGTACGAATAGATCTGGGCATTGAGCAGTATCCAGAGGACAATAATGCCCATAAAGGCCAAGGTCATGGAGAGATCCTTCATATTTTTATCTTCCTTTTTTCTTTTGAATATGAAAAAAGAGTCGGCAAAAAGTCCTGCTGTGAAAATAACCGCAAACAGAAAATCAATATTCAGAAAAATAATAAACGGAGCATGATAAATATCCCAAAACCCGACCGCGATGAAAACCGAACTTACTCCGGCGACGATCAGCGCCGCGGTCGGCGGCAGGATGCCTTGCGGGGATGGGGGTTTTATGCTCAATATCAGCCAGGCAAGCACAAAGGATACGATAACACCTCGCATGAATAATATGTCACCTACAATATTCCCTCCGATATTATATCGGCAATGACACCACCATTCCATCAATGCCGCAGACAGTAACAATACTACAGAGAGGATATACAAAAGCGGCGGGGCGATATGTTTTGTTCTTTCATCGAGTATCCGTGAACATCGGCATATCAGGTGACATATATACGCCGCCGCTGCAACAAAAACAAAGAGGCCGAAATCCGGATTGAGAAAAAGCGTGAAAGACGAATCATGCAGGGGTAAGGTTTTTATTAATTGCCCGATACTAAGTGCCAGCACTATGAAAGAAGCGATTCGCATCAGTTCACTTTTGTACCGAATAGAAATGATCAGCAAAGCGACAGCTTCAAAGGTCCAGGCCATCACGAGAAACCGCATCCTGAAATATAAAGGCAGCGCGATCGTTATAAAGAAAAGGCCGATCGCTAACAGTACCAGTTTCAGATCGTCGTCTTCACGGCATCGTTTTGAAACGATGATGAGCAAAGTCAGGAATATACCACTAAGCAGGACCGATGAAACCGCCAGCCAGACTCGATAATCCTGATAAAGGACCGTCCAGAGATAATAAAAACTGACAAGGGCATCGATAACGACAAGAACAACATCCTGCTTCATGGCCTTGGTCTTGTGAACAAGGCCGTACAGCAGCGGAGCGATCAGGTACACCGCGAAGAAAACACACAGACAGCCGATCGCGATCGGCATCTGCTCCGGGACACCGCCTGAATGAAGCGATCCTCGAAAGAACGTCTCGAACCAGCCGGTATAAAGAATGAATGTCCCCACAAAGCTTATCAGGTTGATCGACTTCCACTTTCGAAAATAGGCGCAGCTCATCGTTCCGAGTCCCAGGATCAACAGATAACTGAACAGCGGAACCGGCAGGTTCTCACCTGTAGAGACCAGCACCGGTGTCAAAAAGGCGCCGACCAGCGACAGAATCGCGATCAAAACCTCGTCGAGTTTGACGGCGTACAGCATCGCCGCGGCGGTCAGCAGGATCGAAAATCCGAATGCGGTGGGCGAATCGATCAGTGCAAACAGCATATACGCTGAAAACACGGTGGCATATAAAATAGCAAAGCCGAGCGCGGTGACGCCTTTTGCGACCAGGTCATAACCCCGCCTTCTCGAAACCTCACCAATGATAAGAGCGGCCAAGCCCGAAAGAGCCGCAGCGGTTATCTTTCCAATAGGACCAAGCGAAAAATTGTCATATGCGTACTTCAGGAAAAAGCAGACGCCCACAATGACGGTGATAACGCCGGCAATCAGGATCCAGCGGGTGCCGATCTGTAATTCAAGGGCGCTTTTGTCGCGGAGCTCTTTGTCAATGTGCAAGGGGGTCAACCTGTTCAAATCGATTTGAGGCTCAACAGGCTCGGACTTCTGTTCGGGCTTCGGCGACTCGGGTTTCAAAGCAGGCAACTGAGGTGCAGGCTCAACTTTCGTTCGAATCGGTTCGGATTTGGGTAACACATCCTTGTCAGGTTTTTGACTTGATTCATATTCCCGTAAAAGCCGATTGACCTTCGTCATCGCGATGATCGACAGAATCAAAGACACCGGAGCACTGAAAAAACTCAACACCGCGATAATGATAACAAGCGTTATAAATTCTTCCGTCATTTGTTTCTCCTTGACTTTAACTTTCCAGGATTTTTGTCATTTTGTCGAAAACGTTGTCTCGCCGTGGTTTTGATTCGTTAAAAAGTTCGTGGCGGCATTTGGGCAGCATGGTGACATCCACGTCGGAAAACTTTGTCCTTAAAAACGGGATATTGTATTGATACGAAACGACGGTATCTTTCTTCGGCTGGAGGATATAAATCTTCCGGTCGAGCGGCTGGGCCTGTTCGATACGTTTGTTCCACGCGAATAACGCCTGCACCCATTGAATTGGGACTTTTCTGGCCTGGAACGGATCCTTTGTGCGGATGAACGTGCGGTACTGCTTATCGGAGGTGCATTTGCCGAACGCCCGCGGGATCCATTCGAGATTCTTCGCACCGATATCGTAAGAGATTTTTGACAGGTCCCACAGCCAGCTTCTTACCAGCGGCGCACCGAGGATGACCTTGTCGAAAGGATCCTGTCTTCGGATCAGAAGATAATCCTCAACGACCGCACAACCCAGGCTGTGCGCGACGAGATGGTAAGATCCGTGAAGCTTATCCTGTATAATGGTGACATATTGAGCCAGAGCATCGCTGTACTGAGAGAAGTCATTGATATCCGCGACCTCGCCGCCCGACAGGCCGTGACCATGCAAATCCAGTGTCGCCACCGCGTAACCTTCGTCGGTCAGGCGCTGGATCGTAAATCTCAGCATCGCACTATGCGAGAGATAGCCGTGCAGAATAAAAACCGTCGCCGTGTAATCGTCAGGACGGTATATCTGACCGACCAGATTGACATCGGATGAGGTAAACGTGACAAACTCATGATGCAGATCGTCCGCAAAATCAAGGCTGTAAAAGTCACGATACTTCTCAGCCGAATCAAAATAGTCATTGTCAACAAACATAATCACATCCTTTTGCGGTACCGAAAACATTATATACAAAAGCAATATTGTTGTCATACTATCTATCCTATCCCGCGGCGAGTCTTGCCGGTTTGAATCGTTTGACGGTTTTTGTGATAAAGCTGGATAACGGCTTGCGAGCCGGGTTTTGGCCTTTGATTTTGAACCTGAGCACTCTGCCGAAATACGCGATATTCAGGCCCAGCGGATAGATCATATTGAAAAACGCCCCCGGCACGAACGCCCACCGCAGCGTCCGTTTGAAAATAAGCCGGGGTGAATAGAATTGCCGGATCAGCCAGTCAGCACCACACTGAAGCTGCCGCGGTGAAATCCGT
>CAZNET010000064.1:0-10015 GCA_964571885.1 uncultured Pirellulales bacterium | reverse complement strand
CCCGGGAATCCATTTGGTGAAGGTTTTTCGCACGCGTTCAGCTTCGCCCACGATGTTTCCCCCGTCCTCCATACTCAAGCGCTCGAACTTTATCAAAACGCCTATATATCGACCGATTATGTTTTTAAGGGGGATAAAGGCAATTATCTTGAAGATGATCCGGTTTTTCCTGTCAATAAATATGCCTGGTCAAAGCTTGGCGGTGAGTGTGCGGTGCGGCTTTATGATAATTCTTTGATTATAAGAACCACGTTCGGTCCTAATATATTTCCTTATGAGAAAGCTTTCGCGGATCAATGGACAAGCAGAGAAAGTGTCGCTGTTATAGCTAAGATGATAGCTCAACTTGTCGATAAGGATGTAACAGGCACTGTTCATGTTGGCGGTGCACGAAAAACGGTGTATGAATTTGCAAAGGGACTTGATGAACAAAAGGAAATCGGCACGTTGTCAATTAATGATGTTTCCTTTGAAGTGCCGGTTGATACGTCGCTGAATTGCGATAAATATAAAAGTATTGTTACTGGATTCTAAGATCGAAAAGATCCTGGGAGGTAAAATGAAACTTTTAATAGCAGGCGGTTCTGGTTATGTGGGTTCCTTTTTGGTGCCGGTACTGATCGAGCGGGGTTATGATATTGATGTGATAGATTTAATGTGGTTTGGCAACCACTTGCCCGATGAAGTCAAGGTAGCCAAGAAGGATCTTTTCAAGTGCAAGGAAAAAGATCTCGAGCAATATGATCAAGTGATATTTCTTGCGGGTCTTTCCAATGATCCCATGGCGGAATATGATCCCTCTTTGAATTTTGTTTTCAACGCGGCCTTGCCGTCTTATTTGGCATTCACCGCCAAAAAAGCCGGTGTTAAAAGATTTATTTACGCATCGTCTTGTTCTGTTTATGGTTATACGGTAAATGAACTGTACGATGAAGAAAGTCCGGTGACATGTAATTATCCATATGGCATTTCCAAGTTGCAGGGAGAACGTGGTGTTTTGCAGCAGGCCAGTGATGACTTTTCAGTGATTGCGCTTAGGAAAGGAACCATTTGCGGTTACAGCCCCAGAATGCGTCTTGATTTGATTGTCAATACCATGTTTAAGTTTTGTATGACGGATAAAAGCATTACCATCAACAATCCTTCGATCTGGCGGCCCATTCTCGATATTCGAGACGCCGCCTCGGCCTATCTTCGAGCGATCCAGGCCGATTATTCCCTTAGCGGCGTTTTCAATGTTGCTTCCGGCAATTTTACGGTGGGTCAGGTCGGTGATCTTGTTCAGTATGAAGTGGAAAAACTGATTGGTGAGAAAATCAGTCTTCATTTGAAAAATATTGAAGATTTTCGCAACTATAAAGTTACTGTTGATAAAGCTCAAACGTATTTAGGATTCAGACCGCGATACACCATTGAGGATATCGTTGAAAATCTTTTTGACAATAAAAATTGTTTCAAAGATTACGACAGTGAGAAATATTATAACATTAAAATATTTAAACAACTGCCCAATCATTCTTTTTAACCCCGCATATATTAAAGACAAATGGATGTTTCAATTATTATTGTTGCCTGGAATGTTAAACAGCTTTTATACGACTGTTTAAAGTCAGTCTATGAGCAGACCAAAGGTATTGATTTCGAAGTGATCTATGTGGACAATGCTTCGGTTGACGGCAGTGTCGACATGGTCAAAAATGAATTTCCCGAAGTTCGTATTATCGAGAATGAAGAAAACAAGGGATTTATCAAGGCTAATAATCAGGCGATTGAAATCAGTACGGGGCGGTATGTGCTGTTATTAAATTCTGATACCATTGTTTTGGATAATGCCATTGCCAAAACAGTGACCTTTGCCGACCGGCATCCAGATGCAGCCGTCATTGGCTGCCGTGTATTGAATCCGGATCGTACCCTGCAGAGAAACTGCTTTATGTATCCCTCTGTTTTGAATATGTTTTTGTTCGCCAGCTATTTGTATAAGATTTTTCCCCAAAGCAAATTCTTCGGCAGGGATCGAATGACATGGTGGAATTATGACACTGCACGAGAAGTGGAAACGGTTTGCGGATGTTATTCGATGGTGCGTAAAGAGGCAATCGATAAGGTTGGAGTGATGGATGAACGTTATTTTGTGTATGGGGATGATCCGGACTGGTGTTTTCGGTTCCATGAAAAAGGCTGGAAAATAATGTTTACGCCGGAACCTGAAATCATTCATTATGGCGGCCAGAACACAAAGCAAATGAAAAGGCAGTTTCGATGGCAGCTTCACGGCAGCGTGCTGTTGTTCATGAAATTGCATAAAAGCAAGGCCGCCTTTCCCTTCGCGTGTTTGATGACAGCTTTATTTTTCCTGATTCGATTTCCATATTGGTTCCTAAAAGGGATTATTCCCGGCAAAGACAGGAAGTCGTGCATGGAAACCGCAACAACGTATTTGATGGGCGGTTTCTATTGTTTGACTGACTGGACAAGACTTTTAATGAATCGAGATAAACTAAAAGGGCAAATTTAATTTTAATAATAATTCATGTTTTTCGCTGTTAATTCCTGATGAAGAACAAAAAACCCGATATCATTTGTTTTGCCGGTTGTGACTGGTGGTTCCATAACCGAGGTTTGTTTTGTCCACAGATCATGATGCGACTTAAAAAACAGTATTCTGTTTTATTTGTGAACAATCTTGGAATGCGGATACCTTCGTTGAAGAAAGACAAAAATGCTTTAAATAAGATCTTTCGAAAACTTAAGAGTATGCTTCGTTTTCTGAGAAAAGTTGACGAATCAATGTATGTTGTGAGTCCTGTATCACTGCCTTTGTTCGGAAGTACTTTGGGAAGAAAACTAAATACATTTTTTGTCACGATGCAGATAAAAATCATCATGATGCTAAAAGGAATTCATGCCCCGGTTTTTTATATCGGCTGCCCGCCGGCTTTGGAAGTGGCAAGGAAACTGAATTATCAGTTCTTGATTTATGAAAGAACCGATCTTTTTGAGGAAATGCCGGGGACCAACAAGGCTTATATTGCATCGCTGGATAAAGAATTGATGCAAAAAGCAAATCTTGTGCTTTATGTGAATAAAGCCATGTGGGAGGAAGGAAAAAAAATTAATGATAATTCTTTGCTGCTGGGGCACGGTGTCGATTATGAGTTTTTCGCAAATGCGCTGGATTCCGAGCAAAGACCTGAAGATATTGTTTCTATACGAAAACCGATTGTTGGTTTTTTTGGCGATGTTTCAGACAAAACGTCGGATATTGCTCTCCTGGAGTTTGTCGCAAAAAAAATGCCAGATATTTCTCTGGTTTTTGTCGGCGCCGTTTCCGCTGATGTCAGCAGCTTGAGGATGTTAAAAAATGTCCATTTTCTCGGAAAGAAATCCTATGACCAGATTCCATTATATGGGAAGGAATTTGATATCTGCATCATGCCGTGGAATCAAAATAAATGGATTCAGTATTGCAATCCTGTTAAGATGAAAGAATACTTGGCACTTGGCAAACCGATTGTTTCAATGTATTATCCCGAAATCGAGCCCTATCGTGATGTGGTTTATGTCGCCAGAGATTATGATTCGTTTGTGTTATGCATTCAAGGAGCTCTTGAAGAAAAAGATCCTGAAAAAAAGAACCAGCGTCAAATAAAAGTACGGCAGGAAACATGGGATAACAAAGCAAGGCAAGTCGCTAACTTTATTGATAATCGGCCAAGGGTGACGTCGGATGTTATTAAACTGAATCCTCAACGCGTAAACCGATAAATAGATAAAATGAATCTGTCCTGGTATTATAATAGACTCAGATCAATGTCTCCGGGTGAGATTGCCTGGCGGATCAAACAGCAATGCTGGAAGCGTTCTGCTAGGAAATCAAGAAAGCGGAAGCAGCGGGAATTCAAGGAAGCCGCTTTAAGACAACCGTCTATCGCAAAGATGCTTGACGGGATAAATTTTTACGGCCTTGGTACATGCAAACCTTCTGATGTACCTTCTATTTGGCGGGAAAATACCATTCATGTGGCTGATGAACTCTTAGCACACAAGTATAATTATCTTTCCATCGGCCAGATCGATTTAGGTGACACCATAAAGTGGAATCACGAATACAAGCGGAATATCGATACTCCCTTGGTTTTTGGTCCAAAAATGAATTACAGGGATTTTTCTTCTTATGGGGACTTTAAATATCTCTGGGAGTTGCCCCGTTTTCAGCATCTGATTACTTTGGCCAAGGCCTTTTATCTAACAAAGCAACAACAGTATGCAGATGAGGTGAAGATTCAGGTCAAAGAATTTATTGAGCAGTCTCCTTACTTGCTTGGTGTTAACTGGGCGGTTCCCATGGAACCGGCGATAAGGCTTATCTCATTAAGCTGGATATCATGTTTTCTTAAAGAATATTTAAAAGAGGATAAGGAACTTAATCGTTATATTGCTGAGATGATAATGAGCCATAGTGCTTATGTCGTTGAAAATTATGCTTCATATTCCTCAGCGAATAATCATCTTGTCGGTGAAGCAGCGGGAATTTTCGTGGCCGGAGTTTGTTTCGGTGATATAGAGAACATGAAGGTATATTGCGAAGAGGCACAACGCATTCTTGCCAGGGAAATCGCGCTTCAGCACTACGAAGACGGAGTCAACAAAGAACAGGCAGTTCATTATCAATTGTTTGCTCTTGAGTTTTTTGTAATTTGCGGGATACTGGCCAAAACGAATAATATGAATTTTGCCGGAGAATATTGGTCTGTGCTGGAAAAAAGCATCGAGTTCATGGCCGCAGTGACAGATGAAAAATGTCATTTGGTTCATTTGGGTGACAGTGATGATGGCAGGGCGGTTGTGCTTTCAGAGACAGACTGTAATGATGTTCGTTCGATTTTAGCAATCGGAGCGGTTTTGTTTGAAAGGGGTGACTTCAAAGCAAAGGCCGAATATTTTACCGAATCAGCTTTTTGGTATTTAGGGCACGAAGGCAAACATACTTTTGATTCATTGCCCGCAAAAGAATTTTTGGCGACAAGGCAGTTTTCCCAGGGCGGCTATTATTTTTTAACGAACAAACAGAAACGTGGTGTGAAAGTTATTTTTGACTGCGGACCGTTAGGTTTTGGTTCCATCGCCGCACACGGCCATGCGGATTGCCTGAGTTTTACCTTGACTGCTGATGGCAGAGATTATTTTGTCGATCCAGGTACTTATATTTATATTGCGGATGATCCATATAGAAATTATTTCCGCAGCACCAGAGCACATAATACAATACGGATTGATCAGAGGGATCAATCTGAAATGGCAGGTCCGTTCCTCTGGAAACATAAGGCTCAGGCTCATCCCGAGAGTTACCATTCTGATCAGATACATGATTGCGTAGAAGGCTGGCACGACGGTTACCATATTTTAAGCGATCCGGTTACCCATCACCGTAAGATTGATTTACAGAAAGAAAATGAACTTGTCATTATTACCGATCGTCTTGAAATGAATCGATCACATCGAATTGAACAGTATTTTCATTTATCGCCGAATTGCACGATAGAATTGCTTGAGTCAAATCGTTGGAAAATAACAAACGAACGGAAGAATATAGAACTATTATTAGATGACAGGTTCGAAGGAAATGTGTATCACGGCCAGGAATCTCCTATTTGCGGTTGGTACAGCGATGTCTATGATGTTAAGGTACCGACTCATACAATTATAGCTTCGGGGGATTTTACCGGAAATCAAACATTTATTACGAAAATATGTTTGCGTATGAACACAGAAGTACTTTTGGAACGAAATACAGCAGAGTATTCAAAGACATAAACAACTATTATCAAAAGGGCTTTTTTTACAGGTTGAACGATTATGGTTAGAATAAGTATTTACGGATTGGGATACGTGGGTGTTGTTTCAGCTTGCTGTTTAGCGGATCAGGGGCATTCTGTGATAGGAGTGGATCCCAATCAGACCAAGGTTGATTTGATCAATCAGGGGCGTCCGCCGATCATTGAGAAGGATATCGCACAACTTATCGAAAAAAGTGTCGGGCAAGGCAAGCTCAAAGCCACAACCGATCCGCATGAAGGAGTGATCAATTCCGATGTATCATTAATTTGTGTCGGCACACCGAGCCAATCGAACGGCGCCCTGGATCTGAAATATATTCGTCGTGTTTCGGAGCAAATCGGTAGTGCCGTTCGTGACAAAGATGACTTTCATGTCATCGTTTACAGAAGTACGATGTTGCCGGGTACTATTAAAAACGTGATCATTCCAATACTTGAAAAAAATTCTGGCAAAAAAGCAGGGGAAGGTTTTGGTCTTTGTAACAATCCTGAATTTTTGAGAGAAGGTTCTGCCGTATATGATTTTTATAATCCTCCCAAAACGGTGATCGGTGAATTAAACAAAAAAAGCGGTGATGTGGTAGAACAGTTATATCGGAAGATTGACGCGCCTCTGATTCGCACCGATGTCATGAGTGCTGAAATGGTAAAATATGCGGATAATGTATGGCATGCTTTGAAGATTGATTTTGCCAACGAGATCGGCAGCATCTGTAAGGCGGTGGGGATTGACGGTCATACAGTCATGGATATTTTCTGCATGGATACCAAACTTAATTTGTCATCATATTATATGAAACCCGGCTTTGCTTTCGGCGGTTCATGTTTGCCGAAAGACGTAAGAGCTCTTGTTTATAAAGGGAAAACGCTTGACCTTGATCTGCCAATACTCAATTCGATTATCCCAAGCAACAGCCGACAGATTGAACGCGGACTTGAAATGATTATGTCACCTGGAGCGAAAAAAATTGGTGTGTTGGGATTTAGTTTTAAGTCCGGCACAGATGATTTGCGTGAAAGCCCTCTTGTGGAAATCATCGAACGGCTTTTAGGTAAGGGTTATGATATCCGTATTTACGACAGAAATGTAAATCTTGCGAAACTTATGGGGGCCAACAAGGATTATATTCTCAATCACATCCCGCATATTTCGAAATTGATGGTTGAAGACATAAGTACTATTCTTGAGCATTCGGAAATCATTGTTATTGGTAACGGCAGTGATGAATTCAGAGAAGCCCTGGCGAACCTTCGTTCAAATCATAAAGTCATTGACCTGGTTCGCATTGTCGATGAGATCGATATGGAAAATTATGATGGCATTTGCTGGTAAACCTAAAAAGATTCTGATTATTGTTGAAAATTTGCCGGTGCCTTTTGACCGAAGGGTTTGGCAGGAAGCAAGGACGTTAAAAGACAATGGCTATGAAGTATCTGTTATTTGTCCCATAGGTAAAAATTACAACGAAAAATTCCAGCGATTAGAAGGAATTAATATTTACAGGCATAAACTTCCACTGGAAGCGGAAGGCGCATTGGGTTATGCGATTGAATATTCAACAGCCTTATTCATGCAGTTTGTACTATCTATGAAGGTCTTGTTCAAACATGGTTTCGATGTTATTCATGCGTGTAATCCGCCGGATACCATTTTTTTAATCGGGGCATTTTATAAACTTTTTGGCAAGAAATTCCTTTTTGATCATCATGATATTAATCCAGAGCTGTATGAAGCCAAATTTAAAAAAAGAGGCTTGTTCTATCGTTTAATGCTGCTGTTGGAGCGTTTAACATTCATGACCGCTGATGTTTCAATAGCCACGAACGAATCATATAAAAGGATTGCTGTTGAAAGAGGCAAAATGAAATCTGATCGTGTTTTTGTTGTACGCAGCGGGCCGGATATGGATCGTATCAAAATACTGCCTCCTAATGAGAAATATAAAAAAGGGTCCGAGTATCTTCTTGGATATTTAGGCGTCATGGGGAAGCAGGAGGGTATTGATTATTTATTGCGGGCATTGAGACTCATTATTTTTGATTTTGATCGTATGAATGTTCATTTAATTCTTGTCGGCAGCGGTACAGAGTTGCAGAATATGAAGGAGTATGCGAATGAATTGGGATTGTCTGATTACGTTACGTTCACAGGCAGGGTGCCGGATCAGGAAATGTTCGAAATTTTAAATACCACAGATGTGTGTATTAATCCGGATGTTGCCAACGAAATGAACGATAAATCGACAATGAACAAAATTATGGAGTATATGGCTTTGGGAAAACCTGTTGTTCAGTTCGATCTCACGGAAGGCAGGTTTTCCGCCCAAAAAGCGTCTCTCTATGCCAGGAAAAATGATGAAGCGGACCTGGCGAAGAAAATTATGACATTGTTAGATGATTCGGAATTGCGTCAGGAGATGGGAAAGTATGGGCGTGAAAGACTTGAAAATACGTTGTCGTGGAAACACCAGATTCCGAATCTTATTGCCGCTTATGAAAGTTTATGGAAGAACTGAGCTAAGAAGATTGGGATGTGGAACTGTATTGATAATTTATTGTAAGTTAGCTGTTTTACTTGGTATTCGTGAATGATTGAGCCATGATTTGATTAGGAGAAAATCATGAAAGTAGCAATATTGGCCGGCGGGGTCGGAACAAGGCTTGCGGAAGAGACTGTTGTCAAACCCAAACCGATGGTGGAAATAGGCAATAAGCCGATATTATGGCACATTATGAAGCATTATCATTTTTATGGACATAATTCATTTGTTATTGCTTTGGGTTATAAAGGAGATGTTATTAAAAGATATTTCATTGAATATTCCTCCTTACAAAACGATTTGACCATCAATACGAAAACAGGCAGTGTCCATGCTCACAGCGATGAAAACAATCCAAATTGGACAATTGATTTGGTTGATACCGGAGAAGAGACTCTTACTGGCGGCCGTATCAAACGTTTGGCTCCCTATCTTGATAATCAGACGTTTCTATTGACGTGGGGGGATGGCGTTTCGAACGTCAATATCAGTAAACTGATTGAATTTCATCAATCTCACGGTAAACTGGCAACATTAACAGCGGTTCGGCCAACTGCAAGGTTCGGACATCTCGAACTCGACGGCAACCGTATTATGGAATTTTCAGAAAAACCCCAAACTTCAGAAGGATGGATCAACGGGGCTTTTTTTGTTCTTGAACCGGGCGCGTTTGATTATATTGAAGGCGACCAAACCCAATGGGAAAAAGAACCCATGGAAGAGCTGGCAAAAGACGGTCAATTGATGGCTTATAGGCACGACGGTTTCTGGCAATGTATGGATACATTACGAGATAAGGTGTTGCTCAATCAGTTATGGCAGCAGAAAAACCCTCCGTGGAAAATTTGGGATTAAGCGATGAAAGTTTTAGTAACAGGACATTTAGGATATATTGGCACCGTCTTAACGCCAATGATGATCAAAGAAGGCTTTGACGTTGTCGGTTTAGATAGTGATTTATATCGAAGATGTACATTTGGAGAGGGATTGATCGACGTGCCGAATATTCAAAAGGATATACGAGAGATTGAGTTAAAAGATATTGAAGGATTTGATGCGGTCTGCCATCTTGCAGGGCTGTCAAATGACCCGCTTGGTGACTATGATCCAGAAATTACTTATGATATTAACTATCGGGCCTCGGTGCGATTGGCGGAGATTTCGAAACTGGCCGGTGTTAGACGATTTGTCTTTTCTTCTTCGTGCAGTTGTTACGGAGCCGCGGGAGACGCGATGCTTACCGAAGAAGCTGACTTTAATCCGGTGACCCCATACGGCAAATCCAAAGTGATGACTGAATATGATGTTTCACAAATGGCGGATGATGATTTTTCGCCTATTTTTCTTAGAAACGCTACCGCTTACGGCGTCTCTCCGAGGATTCGTTTTGATCTTGTTTTGAATAATTTGACCGCTTGGGCATTTACGACCGGCAAGATCATGATGAAAAGCGATGGAAGCCCCTGGCGGCCCATCACTCATATTCGGGACATTTCGAAAGCTTTCATTGCGGTCTTGAATGCACCTAAAAAACTCATTCACGACGAGGCATTTAATGTCGGCAATACGGAGGATAACCTTCAGATACGAGATATCGCAAAAATTGTCGGCCAAACGGTTCCTGACTGTCAAATC
>CAZNET010000063.1:9523-10190 GCA_964571885.1 uncultured Pirellulales bacterium | reverse complement strand
GAAAATCAGCGTTTTTTTTTGGGAAATATTCATTTTTATGTCGAAAATTCCCGCTTTACAAACGCCTCCAAACAGTGCATGATAAACCAAAAATCGCAATGATTCATCGCATTAAAAGGAAAAGAAAATGCTCATTGTTCATGTGTTTGTCCATGTCAAGGCCGATCGAATCGAGGATTTCAAGCAGGCCACTGTCGTCAATGCCCGCAACAGTGTCAACGAGCCGGGGATCGCCCGATTCGATGTTCTTCAGCGGCAGGATGATCCGGCGCGGTTTGTGCTGGTCGAGTTTTATCGAACCGCCGACGACCCGGCCCGGCACAAAGATACCGACCACTATAAAAAATGGCGTGACACGGTAGCGGATATGATGGCCGAGCCGCGTTCGAGTATCAAGTACGATAATGTCTATCCCGATGATTCAGGATGGTAAAATGCCAAAGATGACGGAGTGTAAGCGATAAAATTATGAAATTCGAATTTGCCACAGCCGGGCGTATTATTTTCGGGCCGGGAACATACAGGGAATTCATCGCATCGATTGAAAGGTACGGAAACAGAATCTGCATTGTCACCGGCAGCTCCGCCGAGCGTATAAGCTCACTGACCGAAAGCCTCGATGAAAAACAAATCGCTTACATAACGCTGAATATCGAACACGAGCCGA
>CAZNET010000063.1:0-9513 GCA_964571885.1 uncultured Pirellulales bacterium | reverse complement strand
ACGGTCGCGGCTGTCAATCGGCTTATCGGTCAGGCACGGCAAGCCGAATGTGATCTGGCCATCAGTATCGGCGGCGGCAGTGTCATCGATACCGGCAAAGTCATCGCAACAATGCTGACCAATGACGGTTCGATCGAAACCTATCTCGAAGTCGTCGGCGAAGGAAAGCCCGTCGAAAACAGTCCGGTCTTTCATATCGCGGTACCGACTACCGCGGGAACCGGTGCCGAGGTCACCCGAAACGCCGTCCTTGGTGTCAGGGATAAAAAAGTCAAGGTCAGTATGCGAAGCGAAAAGATGCTCCCGGATATCGCCCTGATCGATCCCGAACTGACGGCTTCGATGCCGCCGGAGTTGACCGCCTGTACCGGCCTGGACGCTCTGACCCAGCTCATCGAGGCTTACGTTTCCAACAAGGCCAATCCGATGACCGACGCCCTCTGTAAAAAAGGCATCCCGCTTGCCGCCGGATCGCTGCTGAAAGCTTATAAAGACGGAGGCGACAGACAGGCACGCGAAAACATGTCACTGGCTGCTCTGTTCGGAGGTCTTGCGCTGGCCAACGCCAAATTAGGCGCTGTCCACGGCTTCGCGGGCCCCCTGGGCGGTATGACTTCCGACCCGCACGGCCTGATCTGCGCCAAATTCCTGCCGGCTGTGATGGCAATGAATATCCACATTCTTACTGCACAAAAGTCACCCATGCTCAAGCGTTTTGATAGTGTCGCAAAGCTTTTGACATCAAATCCTTCAGCGAAAGCTCAGGATGGCGTCACCTGGATCAAAAAACTCTGTCGTGATCTTAAGATAAACAAAGCAGCACTGACTCTCGAAGAAAGTCAATTCCCCGCTCTTATCGAAAAAGCCGCCCGCTCCAGCAGCATGAAAGGCAACCCGGTCGAACTAAGCAATGACTATCTGATGAAAATACTCAAACAAATCCTCGCATAAATTATACCTTTATAGTGACTGTCTTTCAAAACAAGTATTTATATATTATTGTTGGTCGCCACTTTTGAGTATTGCATTGAGGGCGCATAGCGGTTTTATCATGCGATACAGTGGACCCGATTGCTTACAATAGATACATAATGCCCGTATAGGTAAAGATTTTTAATTCAGCCGGCGGGAGCGGTGATACAGCGTTGCCGGTATTTGTCGGCATGGGTGCCTACCTGGCTCAGATAGATAGTCAGGGGCGCGAAGCCCTCTGTTGCTTTTCGGTATTTGGCGTTTTTCAATATCTGGACGATTCGGCCCAATGAGCCGCTTTTCAGCAGCGTATTGCGATGTTGTGCCGTAAACATCATCAGGTCTTTCAGGTATTTGAGGTAATACAGTATACCGTGTGAAGCGCGGGTGCCTTTCCTGGCATAGGGAATCGTACTGTATTCGGGAAATGCATGTTCAATAACCTCCTCGTGAAAAGCCGTGTCAAAAAACTTATCGCCGTCTAAGGAGGTCAGGAAATCGTAAACATCTCTGTCGAGATACGGCGTATAGACATATTCCACCCCGTCGCACAGCGAATAGGGACACGACGCAATCGATCGGCGAGTGCGGTTCCAAAACAGATAATTTGAAATGGGATTCGGGGTATCCGTGTAACGCTTTACTTCATCGGCAAGCCTCGCGATCGCGTTCTCTCTCGTCATTTGTTTCATTATGTCCGGATTGACGAATTCACGCAGTAAAACTTCTGTTTTTCCTGGCAGCAGTTCGTTAGCGAAAAATTCAAATTTACATTTCCGGACCGCATCGAACGTATCCCTGTTCAGATGCGGACCTTCAGAAAGGTTGTCACCGAATATGCCTTCGTAAACGGTATTAAAACCATGGTCCCGCATATAATCACCCATGCCGAGATACCAGGCGTGCTCCAGTGACGAAAAGCTGTTGATCTCGTTCTTTCTCCGTTCGTAATCAAGTTTGGCTTTCGGTGTACTGATCACATCGTGAGGAATATCGAACCGCTTTGTCAGGATCCGAGCAACCTCGATATCGGCGTCAGAAGTCGCTGGATGTCCATTAGACGTCATGCATCGGTCGGGTTTCATTTCATTACGGATCAACTCGAATAGTATGTGCCGCGAGTCCCGCCCGCCGCTTAACGGCAACAGCGAAGGTGCTCTCTTAACAATCCGTTTTCGAATCGAATTGCTGAATCGTTCGATATACTCTTCGATCGCTTCGTTTCTTGAAATGTCACGGTAAGTAGCCTTCGGCCTTTGAAATTCAAGAACCAATTTTCCGTCTTGCCATGTGCAGGTCTTGATTGGTTCCATCGCCCGAATGTCACGAAAAACAGTTTCGTCCTTAATAAAATAACCGAGACGCAAAAAAATCCCGAGCGCATCGGTATCCAGCCGGGCCGGTGCCCCGCATTTCAGCAGTTCAGTAATAGAAGTCGATACACCGAACGATGTTGGCGTATGAAAATAGAAAAGCGGAAACATACCGTATCGGTCGTTGGTAACTTTCAAGGTATTTCTGTTCCAGTTCCACTCGGCATAGATGCCATCGGGCTTGTCCGAACCGGGTTCGTCAATTTTATGACCAAGCGAACAGTTTGCCCGGCCCTGAGTGACCCAGCGATCGCCTTGTTTGGTAATATAGAAGTATGAAGACATGCCGCTCATTTTTCCTTTTTCGCATTACTTAAATCACTGTAATAATAGTTATCCGCTTTTTTGATTATCCGCAGTATTTTTCCGCCGGGCTTGCGAATGTCCACCCAGTCGTCTTTTTTGGTGACCTCCATCGGGGAAAATCTTTCTTTACCGGCCGCTCGCGCGCAAACAACAACAGTGTTCATCCCCGGCTTGAGGCTCGACCGGCACCAGGGTACGATCGTTTCTTTGTTGATCACGCATTTGCTGGCGGGCAGATTTTTGAAACCGAATTTAGTGTACTGTCCCGCAAGTACCGTCAAATGGGTGATATAGTCATTACCGTAAAATTCTATGCTGTCATTTTGGACCGTTTTTTCCAGTAATCGTTTTTCAGGCAAAGCAAAGCCGCTGTAAATGAAATCCAGTTTTTTCGGGGATTGAATTCGGTGCACCATGCAATATCCGTTATCCACGGGGATCATGGTCGTCAATGCCTTAAAGCCGTCGATCGATGACACATACCACTCGATATGAAAAATAGTGTCGTTTACCACCTTTGAAGGAACGATGTTATCTCTTATTTTCTTTTTGCCGCCGTGAAGAAATATAAACGCGTTGCTCACATATGTCTTGTCCAGAACGATCGGGAATGTATTGGAATACGCAAACGCGTTATATTTTCGCTTGTCCCATCTGGTGGTAAAAACACCGCCGTTGATCATATAATTTTCGTTCGACGGATCATTTTCAACGTACATCGGAATAGAATCAACGACGATTTTTTTCGTGAGTTTGTTGTCAAGACCAGAAGATTCGCTTTGTTTCCAAAAAGGATGCGATTCTTCAAGCAGCAGAACGGAAAACACCTTCAGCGCCCAATAGGCGCTTCCGATCCCGCAGTAGTCTTCGAGCATTTTCGGTATGGGTTTGAGATATCCCGGTGACAAAAATCCCCTGTGATCCAAGGAACCGCCCTGAATGAACGCATTGATGGTGCCGCTCATTTTGGCTTTGACGACCGGGTAGTTCTGCTGTTCGATAACACCGAGTTTTACCCCCATTGCGAAACACGCCAGGTTCGCGAACCGGTGGACCATCGATCGGCCCCAGAAAACAGGCAGGGCATTCGAGCTGAACAGATGCTGATCGTTATCGCAAAAAATCCTCAAATGCGATTTGATCTTTTCTTTTATGTCATCATACCTGTCGTCGGCGAGCAGACAAAACAGCGGCCCGTAGTAATGATACGTACAACCGTTGTATTCATCGAACGCGTAATTGTTGGACGAGCCCCGGTCATTATACCAGCCGTTGCCGTGATGCAGTGAGCTGATTTTGCCGTAAAGCCCGCGAATATTCGCCTGCTGATCGGAACCTTCGAATTTTTCCAGGAAAAGAAAGTGCATTAGCTTGAACCACATCCAGTTGTTAAAATACACCTCGAGTTCGGCGGTCTCTTTGATGTAGGAAATGATATTTTGTTTTTCCTTTTCCGAAAACATTTCCCAGAAAATCTGCCGATGAAACATCAGTCCGACCGTCAGCGAGGCGTTTTCGACGATCCGTTGATGGGTCAGCTTTCCCCAGTAAAGCGGCGATTTGGGGTCTGTGCCCCGGCGAATACTTTCACGAAAAGGAGTTGCCAGTTCCGGCCTGTTATCGTCTGCGAGCAGGTACGTCGCGCCGATAAATGTCCGCGCGATCAACTCGTAAATATCGCAGGGCAGTCTGCTATAGCTGTATTTGTAACTAAGTGCCGATCGAAAATACCCTTTCTCTTCGTCATAAAGTCGCGACGTGACATTTGTCACAAGGAATGTTGCCAGATCCCTGTAGGACTTGCGGGTTTGATCAAGGACCGGAATCGGGCCGCGGTACGATCCGTTTGTATACGTATACAATCGGCTGAACACACTGTTTCGCAAAAGAAAAAGAAATTTCTCTTTTACGATATCCGGTTCGTTGAAGGAGCGGATAAGTTTTGTTTTAAAGGTCTTCACTGAGTGTTACTTGTCATCCTGTTCTTTTTGATGTTTGATTTTCAAGCCATCCTGATAAATTCCACTGTTTTTAGCAAGCTCATGCTTTAATATAACACTTTTTACTTTATTTGCCCAGACATGCCAAGTGGCGTTTTCTTCGTAAAATTTTCTGGCATTGACGCACAACGCTCTATACTTTTGAACGTCGTGATACAGATTCTTTATCGCCGAAGCGAATGCGGCCGGATTTTCATAGTCGTCGATCAGAATACCGTTGCTGTTATGCTGAACAATGTCGGGTGTTCCCCCGGTATTTGAGGCGACGACCGGCACCCCGAAAGCACAGGCTTCCAGGGCCGTTATTCCGAATGCTTCAGCCCTGCTCGGCATCAAAAGGAAAGAAGCCTTCTTATATAGCTGCAAAATATTTTTCATATCTTCATCGTTATTCTTTTTCAGAAAGGGGATCATTTTAACATATCCGGGAATAGTCGTTTGGTCGGGAACGTGAGCCCCGCAGATGATAAGCCGGGCGTCTATTCCCTCATCCCTCAGAAAACGGGTAGCCTCGATAGCCGTATCGCACCCTTTGCGATACCACTGGCATCCTATCAGTAACAAATTGCACGGACTGTTATGAGGCAGGCTATAAGATTTTTGATGTGAAGCTATATACTTTTCGTCCAGGTTCGGACCATGTAAGGTTACATATATTTTTTGTGGATCGGCACCGTAGTTTTCGATCGCCGAATCGGCCGCCCACTTGGAGCGGTAAAGAACAGCAAAAGCCTTATCGATAGCCATTTTTTCGATCTTGTGACCTTGTTTCAAGCTTTTTGCGGAAAGATTGGTATAGTTTGGGTAATAATCAACCATTAAAGAAAACGTGGTATCAGAGAAATACAGGATCGGAATATCGGTTTTCATATAAGCGATTACAATTGATCCTTTATCGGCTATGATAAAATCGTAATCGCACTTTTTAAATAACCGGTTCAGTCGCCTGGCGTAGGCACGGGAAACGGAAACGGTTCTTTCCCACTGATATGCTTTGCCGAGCAGCCGATATGTTTGCTGAATCAACTTGTTCCAGAGAACTACCCCAATAATATCGATACGGCTTAATAAATGAAGAATATTTGTTTCCTGCGGCAGCAGCGGTTCAATAAAATTAACTTCGCCTATATATTTTTTTACCGCTTCTGATATATAATAAGCCGTGCCGGATAACTTATTTTGGTTTATAATTTTCCGACTGGATACGAACGCGATTTTATACTTCCGATTGAGTTTCACAAAACCAGCTCCAGTAACTCATTGTCTCAAACTCGGAATTGTTTTGTTTGATTCTTTTTGTCCTTATTTGAAACAATCAGTAAACACATAAATAAATTAATACCTTCCCCTTTAAAATAGGTAAATTACTGCAACGAATTAAGCAATTTTCTAATGACATATGTCTGTCCGAAACTCAGTTTATGTCTATAATAGTAAAAAATATTGGTTTTCATCGTAATTGTTTGAAAATTTATAGAAAAAAGAAACTATATTTTCAAATAATGGGCTTGCTATTTTTTGCATTGTTATCTGCTTGCCGGTCATACCCGCTTGAGTTGGTTTACCGCCTATTATCGATCCGTTTTTGTCTTATGTAATGAAAGAGCATGAAGTTACAGAAACTCCATCCCAAAGGTATTAAAATCGTACAGTAATCCGAAACGCGGTTTTCAGTCTTTAATTCACTAAAAACCCTCGGGAATACGGGGTTCTTCGACTATTCTCGGTTCACTGCTTATCTTGCGAGGTAAACGATGATCCCGGCCATGGCGGCGATGACCAGGACACTTACTGTGATCGACAGGATGAACAGCCAGGCAAAGCGTTTACTTTGTTTATTCATGAGGTATTTCAGGTAGCGGTCGCTTGCGGCAAAAGTCTTGCTCATTTGGAGAATGCTGTCTGAGTGACTGACGGTGTTCTGGTTGATCCGGTCGAGCAGGTAATTGAACTTGTTGAAGCTCTCGGCCATCTGCACATCGGTATCGGCCGCGGCCGCAAGCTGATGATCGATCTTGTTCAGTGCATCGGTTTGCTTGGCGGTTTCCAGCGGGATGCGTTCGATCGTCTCGGTGAACTGCTGATTCTTCGTGACGTTGGTTTTTAACTGTTCGAGCAATTGCTCGGTAAGCTGCTTTTGGTTCTGGACGGCGGGGGGAAAGCTTTCCAACAGATCCGGCAGCTTCTCCATTCGGTTCATAATATCTTCGTTTTGCGTGATCTGTCTGTCGAGATTCTTATTGATATCCGAGAGCTGCCCGACCAGTTCCTCAAATCCGCGGTTGAGTTTGTCAAGAGCGCCGTTTTTATTGACAGGTTTAACCGGCTGAATGACGACATGATCCTGTTTTTCGTCACCGCTTTGCTGATGTTGTTCGTCAATCAGGCCGTTCTCGTCCAGATTGGGTTGATAATCTGAAACGTCCGAATATTTTTTTTGGCCAAACCAATTGCTTGTTTTTGACCAGAATTTTTTCAATTTCATAGCTGACTTCCTAAAAAAACCTTTTTATTTTTATCGGTCAACCTCTCGATTTTTTCCACTTTTTGTAAAATATTTACATTTATATTCACAAACCTTTCAATCTTGCTTATAATCGCAACGTCCTATATCCAAATAGAAGCATTTGTTTGAATATATGAAACTGGTAACCTACAAAAAACAGGATAAAGTTTCCTGCGGGATTCTTTCGAGCGGGCGGCTCATCGATATTCCGTCTATTTGGCAGTGGTCAAACCCGCCGCGAAGCGTGAAAACGATTCTCGAACGCGGCCCGGAATGCATTGCCAAGCTGAGCAAGCTGACCGACTGGGCCGAAGGACTGACCGACATGTCGCAAGTTCAACTGCTTGCGCCAATTCCCTATCCGGGAAAGGTCATGGGCCTGGCGGGTAATTACACCGAACATATCAAAGAAGCAGGACTGAAACTGGGACTGTCCGAATCCGGTAAAGCCGATACGGTTCCCAGGCCTTTTCTGATGCCCGCTTCGGTGGTCACCGGACCCGATACCGAAATTCCATGGCCGCTGTATTCCGAGCAGGTTGATTACGAGATCGAACTGGGTGTTGTCATCGGCAAAACCGCGCGATGTGTCATGCCCGGCGAAGCGCTCGGTTATGTAGGGGGCTATACAATCGTCAATGATATCTCGGCCCGCTCAGTGACGTTCGCTCAAAACCGCAAAGAGCGTCCCTGGGACGATTTCTTCGACTGGCTCAACGGCAAATGGTCTGACGGCTTTTTACCGATGGGCCCGTACATGGTCGTCGCCGAGGATATCGGGGACGTGCAGAATCTCGATATGGAACTGAAAGTCAACGGCCAGACCCGCCAAAAAGCCAATACGTCCCGGATGATCTACCCGGTTGCCGATATTGTCTCATTCGTCAGTCACATGATGACGCTGAATTGCGGTGACATCATCGCCACCGGAACCCCCGCCGGCGTCGCCGCTGCCTCGGGCGATTTCCTCAAACCCGGCGATACCATCGAATGCACTATCGATAAACTCGGCACCTTAACAAACACTCTTGGCCAAAAACCCGAAAAGCTTTACACCCCCCTGTCCTGATATTGTAGAATTTCATCTCAGGTAGTCGATATTCTGTTTATAAAGACAAGACTTAATTGAAGGGATTCATATGGAGTTGCTGCGTTTACAGGATGTGCAATTGGGATATGACGATCGGGTATTCAAAGACCCGGGTATGGCGTCGCTGTTGTTCGGATGCATTTGTTTATCCATAACGATCATTATGTTTTTTGCCTACAGGTCAGATGAACTGCCTTTATTTATACTCATTTTATTTGGCGGTCTTTCAGCGTTGGCATCCCGGATAGGATTTTCCCGATTTATCAAGGCCCGCAGCAGAAACAATTGGCTGGCGGCGGTCAATCCTGAAAGGATGCTGATCAAATTTCGATCGTATCTCAATCCGCATTTACCGGCTGACGATCCGCAGGTTATTAAGTTGTATTTTTCTGAGATCGCGTCAGCGAAAATTGTAAAAATTAAAATGCGGTATAAAAGCATAAATCGCAAGACGAAAGTCGAGTTCCGAAAATATCTCGACCTCGAGACAACGTTTGACAACTTACATGAGCTAAAGCAGAGGCTGAAATATGAACGTAATTGCGCGTTCCAAAGCAACAACGGGGGCGGTAAAGTCCGTACGGTCGTAGAACACTGGCCGGTGACAGTTTTAGAAGATAATATCATTCGCATCGAATGGGTGTCTGTCCGGCCGGGGATAAATAAAGCGATTGAAATACTTCAGCGTCAAAAGATTACCATCAAAGAGAAAGAAAGAATCGTTAATGATTTTACCCGGATCGAGTCACTTGACAAAGAACAGCTTGAATCAAAAATACTGGAATTAGCAGAAAGGGAGAAAACCTTCGCAGCGATCCGGTTGGCAGAACGAGCATTCGACTGTTCTACCACTGAGGCAAAAGAATTCGTCGAATCCTTAATGCGATGATAAGCGATCACATCAGGGCGGTGGAGAAATAGCGTTCGGCCCGGTCGGGGAGGATGGTGGCGATGGAGCCTTCGATCATTTTTGTCAGTTTTCTTGCGGCCCAGACGTTTGCGCCAGAGCTGATGCCGACGAGCAGGCCGAGTTCTTGACCGAGTTGTCGTGTCGTTTCGATGGCGTCGGCGTCGGTGACTTCGATCACGCCGTCAAGCATGGAAACATCGAGCACGTCGGGGACAAAACCGTCGCCGATGCCCTGGATCTGATGCAGGCCGGGCTCGTGACCGAGAATCGCGGATTTGTCTTTCGGTTCGACGGCGTAGAGTTTCACATCGGGCTTATGTTCTTTGAGATACGTGCCGACCCCCTGGAGCGTCCCG
>CAZNET010000062.1:0-10410 GCA_964571885.1 uncultured Pirellulales bacterium | reverse complement strand
CCCCGATCGCGGCGAGATGGTCCTGGGCCGAAAAGATGTAATTGCCCACAACCAGCGTATCGGCACCATAACCGACAACGGTTTTTGTGGTTTCGGGATTAAGGCCGCCGTCCGCTTCGACACGCACATCCGGCCCGACCATATCCCGGATAATCCTGATTTTCTCGGCCGCATCGGACATAAACGTCTGTCCGCCGAATCCCGGATGGACCGTCATGATCAAAACCATATCACACAAAACAGCGATGTTTTCGATTGCTTCGATCGGTGTGGCAGGATTGAGAGTTATTCCTGCACTGCATCCAAGATGACGAATTTTATCGATCAGAAATTCCGGCTTATCTGTTGTTTCGATATGAAAGGTAATATTGTTGCAGCCGGCTTTGGCAAAATCCACGACATATTTCTCCGGATCGCTGATCATCAGATGACTGTCGAAAACCAGGTCGCTGTGCTCGCGGAGTTTGGCGATGACCGGCGGGCCGAAGGTGAGGTTATCAACAAAATGACCGTCCATGACATCGAGATGTACCATCTTCAAGCCGGCGGATTTTATCTCGGCAAGTACATCCTTCAGCGCCGCGAAGTTCGCGCTCAAGATCGATGGGGCTATTTCGATTGTCCCGGGTTTTGGCAGTTTCAAATCAGACACAGGTTCAGTCCAGTGTTAAGATTATTTCTCATCAAGGATCTCAAGACAGACGAACTTTTTGCCTTCGAGAAATTCCAGCGATGCGCCGCCGCCTGTCGAGATATGGCTGATTTTCTCTTCCAGGCCGAGCTTTTTGACGGCACTGGCGCTGTCACCGCCTCCGATGACACTGCGGGCGCCCTTTTCGGTCGCTTCAGCAACGGCGGTCGCTACCGCTTTGGTGCCTTCATCGAACGGCTCGACTTCGAAAACGCCCATCGGTCCGTTCCAAACGATGGTTTTTGCGCCAGCGAGCTTTTCGATAAAAAGCTGACAGCTTTTCGGCCCGATGTCCAGTCCTTTGAAGCCCGCTTCGATACCGTTTTCAGTGACTTTGTTTTCTGCGTTCGGTTTTATTTCCCTGGCAACAACCGAATCGACAGGCAGGACAATTTCGCATCCGCCTTCTTTGGCCTGTTCAAGAAGCTTCTCGGCCTTATCGAGAAAATCGTCTTCGCACAGACTGTCACCGATCTGTCGGTTCTGGGCCTTATGGAACGTATAGGTCATGGCCCCGCCGATCAGAATGGTATCGACTTTACCGATAAGATTTTCGATCACGCCGATCTTATCCGAGACCTTGGCACCGCCGAGGATCGCCACGAATGGCTTTTCAGGATCAGCCAGCGTGTCACCGAGAAATTTCAGTTCTTTTTCTATCAGGTAACCGGCCACCTTGGGCTTCTCGCCCATCATCACCGGCACGGTGTACATCGAAGCATTGTCACGGTGAGCCGTGCCGAACGCATCATCGACATAGACATCCGCCAGATCGGCGAGCTGTTTGGCAAAATCATCCTTTGCTTTTCGGAGATCCGCATCTTCCTTCGCTGTTTTATCCTTGATCGTCTCTTCGCTGTGAAAACGCAGGTTTTCCAGCAGCATACAGTCGCCGTCCTTCAGTGCGGCGGCTTTGGTCTTGACATCGTCACCAATACAGTCCTCGGCAAAGATCACGTCCTGGTCCAACAGTTCCGACAGGCGCTTGGCAACAGGAGCAAGTGACATTTTATCATTACGCTCGCCCTTCGGCCGGCCCAGGTGACTCATTAAAATCAGCGCCCCGCCGTCATCCAGGATCTTTTTGATCGTCGGCAGCGCCTTGACGATACGGTCGTCACTGGTAATATTGCCATTATCGTCGAGCGGCACATTGAAATCGCATCGCATTAAAACTTTTTTACCTTTTACATTAATATCCGCTATTGTTTTTTTCTTTGCCATGATACCACCTGTATTTAAATATTAACTTAATTGATCAGTCCTGAGTAACCCTGTTGATCAGATATTTCGCCACCACCGAATGAAGCCAGTCGGTTTGCGGGTTGTCTTGGTCCTGGCTCTTCAGGATATCCAGGTCCGTTTTCCAGACCACATCCCCCGGGGCCAGAAGGAACATACTGCCCGGTTCGTAGTTTTCAAAAAGTTGGCCGTCCCTATAGTAATAATGCCGTTCGCATGTCTCGGTCGGATAGAACCGCATCATCGGCGGGATATCATGCGGCAGAAACCACAGTTTGATCTCCCTCTCGGCGTCCTCAAAATTAGCCGAAGCATGAATCAGGTTATCCATCCTGTTACCGATGACATTGCCGTCGGGATCCTTGATCGTCACCACCGTTCCAAGAGCCCGCAGACAGCCCGGCATTTCGTCACGGGCCCGGTGCGGATCGGTAGGTCCGGCGATTTTTCGGATCGTATTTAAAACATCAGGTCCCTGGTAAACAATCGCGATGACCCGGCGTTTCCATTTGTTCTGGGCGGGATAATGAACCGCTCCGGTAATATACTCGATCAGCGCTTCGTAAAAAGCCTTGCCTTTGTGCTCGGCGTAATGCTCCTCGGCGAGCATACGATGAACGTTGACCACTTTGGCTGCGGCGAAACGCGAACCGGTATGAAATTCCGACAATTGTGACAGGATAAATCCTGTGACCGAATTTTTAAGCGCATCCGGTTTTATCAAAACCAGCGTCTGCTCGAGTTGTCGTTTGTCTGTCATAAAGACTTTTCTCTTTCCATCTATCGCTTCGGACCTGCCTGCATATTGCCGTTATATTTTACGTATAAAATGACAGAAATAAAAACGGGCCTGCTTATTTGATTGAAGCAGGCCCGAACATCTTGCTTTACATCTTTGCGATCTTTTCCATGATATCGACGGTACGGTTCGAATAACCCCATTCGTTGTCGTACCAGCTCACGACTTTTACCGTATTGCCCTGAACCATTGTACAGAGCGAATCGAAAATGCTCGAAGCGGGATTGCCTATGATGTCACTGCTGACGATCGGCTCATCGCAATATTCCAGAATGCCCTTCAATGGGCCCTCGGCCGCTTTTTTCAAAGCGTCGTTTACCTGCTCGACGGTAACTTCCTTTTTCATGGTTGCAACAAGGTCGACACAACTGCCGACAATAACCGGCACGCGGAGTGCGAAACCGTCAAGTTTGCCGTTCAGATCGGGAATGACTTTGCCGACCGCCTTGGCTGCACCGGTCGTTGTGGGGATAATGTTCATCGCCGCGGCTCGTGCTCGTCGCAGATCCGAGTGAATCATATCGGCCACACGCTGGTCATTGGTATAGCCGTGGATGGTGGTCATCAAACCCTTTTCAATGCCGATCGCGTCATGCAGTGCTTTCGCCAGCGGAGCGAGACAGTTGGTCGTACAACTGGCATTTGAGATACATTTTGTATCTTTGGTGATCGCATCGTCATTGACACCCAGCACGACCGTCGCATCGATATTATCTTTAGCCGGGACGGTCAAAACAACATATTTTGCGCCGGCCTTAAGATGATCGCCGTAACCGCCCTTGGGCGATTCCTTGGTGCGAAAGATACCCGTCGATTCGACCACGATCTCAACGCCCATAGCTTTCCACGGAAGCTCTGCGGGATTTTTTACCGCCATGACCTTGATCGCTTTGCCGTTGATGACCAGCGAATCATCCTTGGCCTCGACCGTACCGTCCCATTTGCCCATCACCGTGTCGTATTTGAACAAATGAGCCAGGCTCTTGGGATCCGCCAAGTCGTTGATCGCGACCAGGTCGAAACCGCCGCGCTGGATCAATATCCGTGCCGTTGCTCTGCCGATTCGTCCGAAACCATTTATTGCAACTTTTGTTGCCATCTGTAAATCTCCTTTTTTTGATTAAAAATTAAGGTTCTATTACACTAAAACAATCTAAAAACAAACAGAACGGGTAATTTAGTCGTTATTAAATACCCTGTCAAGCATTAATTTTTTTGCCTATTTCGAAAGAAAAACAACATCGAAAACAGAAAGCAAATACCGTTTATTCGTTGTTTCTCGATTTTCCTGATCGAAACAAGAAGCTGGACGGCTGAGCGTCAACCGTACAGATCAAGAGGTATGTACAATTCAGATCAGATTCTATTGATATCTTTTTTTTACAGCGACAGAAGGTCATCTGTCGCGGAAAACCACTCTGACATTTGGAATTTGTTTGACTTTTGTTAAAAAATCTCCTATTTACAGGTATAATAGAAGTTATAAGGGTCGGATCGTTGCCGAGAGAGAACCTTATGGAACAAAACATGACAGATAAACAAAAGCAGTCTGAACGGAACAATAGCCAATTAGACAGCACTTATTTGCGGGTTCTGTTTGATACGGTCGATGACGGCCTGCTAATCGTTGACGCTGAGGGCAAATTCGAATCCGCCAATCCGGCCTTCTTCCGGATATTCGACTGGCCGAAGGAAGAGCTGATAGGCGAATTTTTCATGAAAGTGATTCCGCCGAACCTCCACGATTTCATGCTCGAACGCTGGAATGAGGTACAGCGAGGCGAAGGAAAATCTTATGAAACCGTTATTGTCACTAAACAGGGACAGTGTAAAAATCTGCTGGTCAGTCACGTCGACGCCAGAATCGCGGACGAAAAAAAATACTGTGTCGTAATTAAAGACATTACCGAACGGAAACGTGCCGAACAGGCTCTTCGCGAAAGCGAAAATAAATTCAAATCCATCGCCGAACATGCGGTCGATTCTATTTTCATCAAGGACCGTGACAGAAAATACACGTTTGTCAATCGTGCCATGCGGGATCTGCTTGGTCTTGAAAAAGAGCAAATTATCGGCAAAACGCCGGAGGCGATTTTCGGGACGCAGCAAGGGTCGGTCATAACCAAAATCGATGACCGCACTTTTTCCGGCCACACCGTAAACGACATCAAAAGCCTCATGATCAACGGCAAAGAAATGTTCTTCAATACCATCCAGACACCGCTGACCTTAAAGGATGGAGAAGTCACTTCTATTATGGGCGTCGTCAGGGATGTCACCAAACTGATGGGGGCCGAACAGGCCCTGAGGAACAGCGAACAGCGTTACCGCAACTTTCTGACACACAATGTAGCGGGGATCTGGCGTCTCGAATATCGCAAACCAATGCCCTTGAATCTGCCGCATGAACGCCAGATCGAATGGATCCTGAAAGATGCCGTTCTGGTCGAGTGCAACGATAAAGCCGCTCACATGTTCGGATTCGAAAACGCTCAAGAGCTGAAAGGCAAAGAGTATCGTCAAATCTTCGAGCATGACGAACAGACAGCCAGAGAAATTATTAAAGAATGGATCGACAGAAACTACCAATTCGACGGATATGAAATCGAGCTCTACAACCGCAGCGGCGACCACCGATGGTATCTCATCATGAGTCATCCCCTGATCAAAAACGAACATATCATCGGAAGCTGGGGCACAATGGCGGACCTCACAGACCACCGACAAGCCGAAGAGGCACTCAAAGAATCTGAAAAAAGATTCAGAACGTTAGCCGACCAATCCCCTAATATGATCTTTATCAACAGGAATGGCAACGTCGTCTATGTCAATGAAAAATGCGAACAGGTCATGGGCTACGCCAAAGATCAATTCTATGCCGACGATTTCGACTTCCTTACACTCATTGCCCCCAAAGACAGAGAAATGGTTCAAAAGAAATTCTCGAAACACATGACAGGTGAAGAAGTTGAACCTTATGAATATACGCTGATAACAAAAAATGGTCAACGACTCGAAGCTATCATCACGACAAAACTTATCGATTACGGGTCGGGCAAGGCGATCCTGGGAATCGTTACCGACATCACCGAACTGAAAAATCTGCAAACTGAACTGCTCAGACATCAGGACGAACTGGAACACCTGGTTGCCCAGCGGACCGAACAATTACGGCAGAGCAACATCAACCTCACTGAGGAAATCAAAAAACGCGCCGCCTACGAAAAACAGATCAAAAAATCAGAAGAAAAGTACCGGCTGCTGCTGGACAGTCTCGGCCTGGTGGTGTCATTAATCGATTACAACGGCACCTATCTTCTGGTGAATAAATATGCAGCCGATTGTTTCCGGTTAAAACCCGAGGATTTCATCGGAAAAACCATGTGGGATTTTTTCCCGAAGGAACACGCTGACCGACAGGTCCACAATATCCGATCGGCGATCGACGGCTCACAGACACGGGTTTTTGAAGCCGAGACGATTGTTAACGGCATCCCGCGCTGGTACGAAACGGTCATTCAGCCTGTCAAAGATCAATTTGATTGCGCCCTGATCATGGCCAAAGATGTCACCGACAAAAAAACCTTCGAGCATCAGATTCACGATTACCGTCAGAAAATCTATGATTATCAACGATATTCTTATGTCAATTCCATGGGATCGGTTCTTGCGCACGAGCTTAACCGCCCGCTCACCATGATAAATTTATTGAGCAGTCAAACCGTTGAAGAACTCGAACAGCTTCGCCCCGACAGCAGTCAAATCCGTCAGTACCTCGAGCAGATCCTTCATGAAAGTCAAAACGCCGCTCAAATCATGTCAAAGATCCGCAACATCGCAAGAGAATCCCACGATGCCGATATCAGCAAAATAAATATTATGCAGGTGGCCGAAAAAATCATTTCGATCTTTACCAAACAGGCCCAGCGCAATCGGTTTTCCATCATGCTCGATTCGCAGAATCCATCGGTAACGGTTGATTATAACGAATCCGCCCTGGAACAGATGTTTTTTATTTTGATCCAAAACGCCATAGAGGCGGGACTTGACGACCGGCCTCACCAGCTAAAGATAACGATCGAGGCAGAGGATTCATCTGTCACGCTTGTATTCGCCGATGACGGCTGCGGCATCGATGAAGCACAGATCGATAAAATATTCGAACCCTTTTTTTCCACAAAACCGAAAACAAAATCCATGGGACTCGGTCTCGATATCGTCAAACGCATTTTGATGACCTTTGGCGGTCAGATCAATGTTGAAAGTAAAGTATCAAAAGGAACGACATTCACAATTACCCTACCGCGAAACGGAGAAGGATAATGGTTATGAAACGAAAACCCAAGATCTATATTATTGATGATGATGCCGACGTGCGATATGCTATTTGTGAAATCCTGAACAGAGCCGGTTATGATGCTGCGGGCTTTGACCGCGCCACCCATTTCTTTAATACCAAGAAGACCGAGAACTGTGAATTGCTGATCACCGATCTGAAAATGCCCGATATGGACGGTTTTGAAGTCCTTAAAAGAGTCAAACAACAAGCGCCGTGGCTGCCGGTCTTAGTCATCACCGGTTTCGGAGATGTCCCCCTGGCCGTTCGAGCCATGAAATTCGGTGCCGCTGATTTTATCGAAAAACCCCTTGTGAAAGATACCTTCCTGAGAAAAGTCGACGCGGTATTGAATACCCTTCCGCCTCAGGGCCTCGATGATGTTCAATTGACGAAAATGGAAAAAAAGATTTTCACATATATCATTGAAGGCAAAACAAACAAACAAATCGCCTACCAACTGAACCGTTCCGTGAGAACCGTGGAGATGCACCGACACAATATTATGAAGAAATTCGATGTCCATAACGTTGTGGATCTGGTCAAAAAAGCTTCTTTATTTAAAAAACAATGAAGAATTCGAAATACCCCAAAATACCGTAATTACCGTAGTTGAAAATTTCAAAAAAACTATATATTTTAAATCATTATCTAGGGTGCTGAGTTATGAGGCCGAGTAAGGAAACCCGTTAAAATATGCGGTTATGGGTTTAAGTGCTTTAACTTATGGAAAGAGGGATATACGTTTAATGACACAATGTATTTTGGTTTAAAAAAAGAGAAAATGATCAATCGGTAAATCTCACGTTTTCTATAGAATTGGGGTCAACTTGATTCGCGCGTGCATCCTCCTAAAGTTGGCCCCATCTTCTTTCATGATTTAAATTGAAAAATAAAGGATGCTGCAAACGGATCAAGCGTATCTCCGCACTTCTCTGCTGACATTCCATCGTCGAATATCTTCATGTGTACACATCAAAGAAACCTCTCACCGAACGCAGACAGATGCGAAAGAATATTGCAAAAACGCTCAAAAAAGATTAAAATCAGGTTTGTACATTATGAATTCTGATTTTGCACAAACCGGTGATAATCTTGCAAAACGCTTCATCGAAGCGGCCCGGCTGTATAGCCGACGCCGTTGTATCAGTGACTCGCAGGGTAATTCTCTCAATTACAGCAAAACTTTAACCGCGGCGACGGCATTAAAGCACAAACTTCAGCCGATGCTGGCCGATCAAAAACACGTCGGAATTCTGCTGCCGCCTTCGGTCGCCGCGGCGCTGGCTAATATCGCATTGACCATGCTCGGTAAGGTCACGGTCAATTTGAATTATTCCTCGGCTCCGGCGGTAATGGCCTCGACTATCGAACAAAGCTCAATTGAAACGGTCGTTACCAGTAAACGTTTCCTGAAAAGAATCGATGTCCCTGAGAAGATGCCCGAGCTGATTATTCTCGAAGACATCAAAAACCAGATCGGCCTGTTCGATAAGCTCAAGGCCTGGCTGTATGCGAAGATGACCCCCGCGGATGTGCTGGCCGGAACCGGGCTGTCGAAGGACAGTGACATGGCAACGGTCATTTTCTCTTCCGGCAGCGAAACCGCCCCGAAAGGGATCATGCTCAGCCATACCAACATTCTGTCGGATATCGACGCGATGGTCAGCATTTTTCGTCTTAAGAAGAACGACAATCTTTGCGGCGTTCTGCCGTTCTTTCACTCATTCGGTTTCACCTGTTCGCTGTGGCTGCCTATAATATACGGTGTTTCGGCAAGCTATGTCCCCAATCCGCTGGACTGTACCACGGTTGAAAAAACGGCCCGTGATAACACATCGACGATTTTGTTCGCACCGCCCTCGTTTCTGTCCAGTTACAGCAGGCGGATCAAACCCGAAGCATTCAAACATCTTCGGCTTGTCATTGCCGGCGCCGAAAAAATGAAAACGCCCCTGGCCGACGCCTTTGAAAAACGGTTTGGTATCCGGCCCCTGGAAGGCTACGGCGCGACCGAGCTTTCACCGGTGGTCGCCCTGAACATGCTGGATGAATTATGTAATAAAGGCGTATCGCACGGTCTCAAGGAAGGTTCGGTCGGAAAAGCGATTCCCGGCATCGAGGTGAAAATCGTCCAGCCGGAAAGTGAAAAAATCCTGTCGCCCGATACCGAAGGTGTGCTGATGGTCAAAGGCCCTGTCGTGATGCTTGGTTATCTGAATAAGCCGAAGCTGACGTCCCAGGTCATCAACGACGGCTGGTACAATACCGGTGACATCGCGAAGATCGATGAGGAAGGCTTTATTACGATTACCGACCGCTTGTCGCGCTTCAGCAAGATCGGCGGCGAAATGGTTCCGCACTTCGGCGTTGAAGAGACGTACTACAAAGAGCTGGATATCCATGACAAGGCGATCGCTGTCACCGGTGTCCCCAACGAAAAAAAAGGCGAAGAACTGGTCGTGCTGCATACCGACCAGGCAGGCGACGCCGATAAACTTCACGACATTATCTCCAAAAGCAGTGTCCCCAATTTGTGGAAGCCACGCAGAAATAATTACTTCCATATCCCGGAGATCCCGCTGCTGGGTTCGGGCAAAATGAACATCAAAAAAATAAAACAAATCGCCAAAGAAAAAAAAGACCGAAAATCCAGAGAAACCAACAGTTCCTGATAAAACCCCAATTTCATTGTCAAGCCGTAAAGCCGCAGCAATCTCTCAAAGCCAAAAACCGTGTTTTGGTTTTTAAACAGTGAATGTGAAGTTTTTTGTGTGATTTTGCGAAAAATCAGTTTAAAATAAAGTTCGACAATATTGAAATAGATCTTTTAAATTATCGGTATCGTTACTTGCAGTATGATGAAAGATGCAAACACAAATGAGAGAAAGCCGTTCTGGTTTCAGGGGCTGACCCTGATCGTCATTGCCCTGATCGCCGCTGCCGCCTGGATTTTCGTGGAACTGGCCGATGAAGTCATCGAAAAAGAAACACACGCGTTTGACACCCGCATCCTTCTGGCGATGAGAGATAAAAACAACCTGTCCGATCCGTGGGGACCCAAATGGTTTGAGGAGCTCTTCCGTGACATGACCGCGCTGGGCGGTGTGGGGGTCCTGGCGCTGATCACCGCGGCGTGTATTGGGGGCCTGCTCATTTCGGGCCGCCGCAAAACCGCCTTGCTGATCCTCTTCGCGGTGTTCGGCGGGGTCATCCTGTCACTGATCTTCAAAAGCGGATTTGATAGGCCGCGGCCCGATCTGGTTCCGCACGGTTCCTATGTCTATACCCAAAGTTTTCCCAGCGGCCACGCCATGATCTCCACCGCAGTCTACGGTATTT
>CAZNET010000061.1:8675-10430 GCA_964571885.1 uncultured Pirellulales bacterium | reverse complement strand
TAACGCCTTTACCCGGAGTCTCAACGAAATCCGTTGATTCAGGCAGTTTTAACTGAGCTTCTTTGGCGACTTCCTGCAACGCCCTGGCGGCCGGGTGTTTACTCATATATTCGGCTGAGGCGGCTAAGGTTAATAACTGCGCCGGTTCGACACCTTCAACGGGTGTTAATTTTGTCACATACAAACGGCCTGTCGTCAGGGTTCCCGTTTTATCGAAAACCATAGCGGTCATGCGGCCGGCAATTTCCAGGTCCGCAACATTTTTAACCAGAACACCAACCCTGGCGGCGGCTGAGATCGCTGCGACCATTGCTGTCGGGGTTGCCAGAATTAAGGCACAAGGACAGGAAATCACCAGCATGGTAATCGAACGAGTGATATCACGGGTAAAGAACCAGACAATACCGGCCAGCATTAAAATGGTCGGCACATACCACTTGACATGTTTTTCGATAATCCGCAAAATCGGTATTTTGGTTTGTTCGGCCTGTATAATCAATGACTGCACCTTACCCAAGGTGGTATCCTTGCCGGCCTTGGTGACCTCAATGTCAAGCATACCATTGAGGTTCGTGGTCCCGGCGAATACCTGCATCCCGGGCACCTTATCGACCGGCAGCGATTCGCCGGTGATCGTCGCTTCATTGATCGAACTAAAACCTTTTGTGATTTCACCGTCGGCGGGAATATTGTCACCGGGTCTGACACGGATCACATCGCCGGTTTTAAGTTTGCTGGCTCGAACTTCAGTTTCCGTTCCGTCGGCGGAAAGGAGATTGGCTTTTTCCGGTGTCAGATGAATCAGTGACTCAATGGAAGCTCTGGCGCCTAAAGCGGTACGTGTTTCAACCAATTCACTCAATAACATAAAAAAGCCTATAATGCCCGCGGCAAAATAATTCTGCACGGCAAAGGCGGCCAGAATCGCCAACGCCGCCAGTTCATCCATGTGAGAATGCCCTTTTAACATGGACTTGATCGCATAGAATACGATCGGTCCGCCGAGCAGGAGGGCTCCGAGAAAAGCCAGGAATTCTGAATTAAAGCTGCTTTTATAAATCCATCCGGCGAAGATGCTGTCCAGCAGCAAAACGCCGCCGGCAAGCGTTCCTAAAAGAGCAATACTCACCCGCACCTGTTTACTGTGGGTATGCTCGACACTAAGATCGTCTTTTAAATGTAAATGTTCGTGAGCCATAATTTTTACTTCTCTTATTTAAGCCTTAACCCTATCATTAATTATTATCTCGAGGTTTCATCGATTTGCGGTTTTTTCTTGAGTAGCGGATCTCTGTTCAGCAACACACGAATTTCCTTTTCACTTTCGCCGGCCGTTGGCTGGATAATCATCTTCTCATCGGCATTGGCCAGAATCTGCAAGACGGCATCGCGGTAAATTTCCTTAATCACGATTTCAGGACGTTTTTTATACTCCGGCAGAATTTGTTCGAGATAATCCGCATTGGCTTTGGCATCTTCCACAACCTTTGTCCGGTAGGCTTTTGCCCCGGCGATATCTTCCTGGGCGGTACCGGCCAGTTGGGACCACAACAACTCTTGCTGCTGTTCAGTAACATTGTGATTTTGCAAAGCCGCCAAAAGCTCTTCGGCAATAGGCCCACCGGCTTCATTCAGTGTCGTCTCCGCATATGCCCTGGCTTCGCTGATCTCGGTTCTGGCTTTCTGGCTGGCACTGATTAAGGCTTCAAAGGCCTCGTCAACCTGACGGGGCCAGGTTTTTTTATCCAGTTTCAC
>CAZNET010000061.1:0-8665 GCA_964571885.1 uncultured Pirellulales bacterium | reverse complement strand
GATACGACCCTGATACCGCTGCCAATAGCGTCAAGTTTACCCTGCAGCAATTCTTTAACATGATTTGATATTCTTCCCTGGGTAACAATCACCTCGTCAATCGTATAATAAACAAACGCGGTGACCGCCACATCTTCCACCAGCATTTGAAGGACCGGGTTAACACTTTCTCGAATAATGTCGAAACTTACTTCGCCCGGCTTGATGTCCTTGACATACATATTACGGTAAAATCGCTCGGGATCGTCGATCATATACTCGATGGTCCACATTGAATGGGCAATACCGTAATCATTGCCCTCGGTTCCGGCAATTTGCTGATCGGATCTTTGTCCTCTCGTCAGGCAGTAGCCGTCCTTAGTCGGATTCAGAGTTTTAGGCACTCTGACTTTCGTCTTGGGCCCCTCCGGAACCAGCTCATACGGTTTGCGGAAATACCACAAAGACTCAATGGGTAAAGTTACTTTTTTGGAAACCGGAAACCGCATCATTTCTTCGATCGGATACGGCCAGACCCATTTCAATCCCGGACCAAGAACCCGGTCTTCGCCGGTTCCGACAATTTCCCCGAACCTCAACACGATCGCTTTTTCATCCGATTTAACCGTCTTAAAGCCCGAAGCGACAAAAAGCACCACGATCGCCAGCATGATAAACTGCAGAATGATAAAACTCAGCCTCAGCGCTTCGTTCAATGATTTGCTGCCCGGATCAAGCCCAGCATTGATATTTTCACCGCTTTCAATCGTATCGGGAACATTCAAATTGTCACGGTCATGATTTTTTTCTTCTGCCATAATCAATATTCTCGTTAAACAGCGTTAAGAAAAACAAAATTAATTTTTCAGTTCCGGTATTGCACGAAGAAGTTTCAGGGGTGCCGAATCGGCACTCAAAACGATCGTCGTTCTTTCTTCGAGCATCTTTTTCAATGCCTCGATATCCCTGAGAAACATTGCCAGTGCCGGATCTTTTTCCAGCAGTTTATAGTATTGGGCCGCCTCGGCATCACCCTGTCCGCGAATTGCTTTGGCGCGTGCCTGGGCAGCTGCCAGCAGTTCTGTTTTCTTCGAATCCGCTTCCGTGCGAATACGGGTTGCCTCGGCCTTTCCCTGTGCGATCGTCGCTTCGGTTTTCCGATTTCTTTCAGCACGCATTCGCTCAAAAACATCCTGGCTGACTTCCTCGCTGATTTTTAACTGTTTGATCCCCAGCGTGGCGATTTTGATTCCATACCCCTCAGCGGCGCTTTGTCTGAGGTCTTCCAGCATTTCGTTCTGGATCTGTTCGAATTTTATTTTCTCGGGATCATTATTGACGAAATCGGAAAAATAGTGCTTTCCAATGATTTTATTCTGGGTATCATTGATCTGGCTGCGAAGTTTATTTTCAGCTTCCTTCACCGTCCCTACCGAATTGTAAAAGGCAAGCGGGTCCTCTATGCTCCAAACGACATAGGTATGAACAATAATAGGAACAGCACCCTTGGTCGTCGTTTCGCCGATATCGGCTTCATATGTCCGCAGACGCGAATCGAATTTATAGACGCGGTCGATCGGCATAGGCAGCTTAAATTTCAGACCCGGTTCGGTGATCTGACGAATGGGCTTTCCGAAGCGTGTCACCAGGGCCGATTCGATCTCTCGGACCTGAAAACACACAAAGGACAGTATAAATATAATCACAATGAAAAGAACAAAAAAGGTAATAACTAAATTCTTCATTATCGATTTTCCTCCACAACATCTGCGGCTTCAAATAAACTTGGAGTCAGTTTTTCCTGAACATCAACGATATACACTTGTTCGTCATTGCCATCGGCAACAACAACATACTTACGAACATCTTTCAGCGCCTCTTCCAAAGCGGTCAGTCGAACATTTTTCTTATAATATTCTTTGGACGCCTGATAAGCTTTTATCTGGTCGGCGAACCGCTCGCCCGATGCTTTTGCCAGAGTAGATTTTTCAAACGCATAACTTTGAGATTCTCTGAGGGTCTTAAAAATATCACCTTCGGCATCGGAAAACGCTTTATCAATCTTTTGAGCGATCTCGGTTAACAATTTCTCGTCATTGGCTGCCTTGGCCTGTTGGTATTGCTCGGCCAGCCGATATAAATTGTCGGCCTCCTGAACTGACCCGACTAAAGAAGTCAAAATCCTATTTCTTTCGGCATCGGCATTTAATATCTGCGCCTGTTTTCTCTGAACGGCACCGACGACGTTTTGATAATCCGGTGCCACATCCGGCGGCGGATGAATCCCCTGTAATCCAAGAAATACGATTTCAATGCCCAGGCCGGCCTCATCGGCAGCTTGTTGTATCCGTTGCAATAAAACCTTTTTGGCCCTTTCTCTGCCCGCCCCGACGATGCTTGTATCAAGGCCTTCTTCGCTCTCAAAATCAACGTTCGCACTGGCCGCAAATAAGGCTAATTCGTGGTAACAGATAGCCTCGAGCATCACATCAGGGTCACGATGATTATAAACATAAGAATACACGTCCTTAATGCGGTATTGAACCGGGACGTTGGCCTTGAGAAGACTGACCGGCACAGCGCCTTCGGTATCGGCGGTGCCGCTTTGTTCGCTGGCGACCAGCACGTCGTGTTCTTCTTCATAATGCTCCTTGCCCCAGAGCAAAGGCGACCTGATCTCCTCGCCGGTATCCTCGTCAATTTTTGGAACGAAACCGATGTTCAAATCCCACACTTTTTTTGTTGGATAAATATAAACCCGGTCAAACGGATAAGGCCATTTAAAATTAAATCCAGGCTGAAGGATTCTCTTTTGGCCGTCATGCGTCAGCGGATTACCAAAACGCTCTACCACCGCCTGCTCATCGGGATTTATCACGACAATACAACTAAAAAGATATAAAACAAGTGACGCAAAGAGGACTAATGGAATGATTGCCTTTTCCAGCAGTTTGTAAAACCATGTCTGTGAAACCTTAAAGCCGAACTGATAATCGATAGCCGCGGCCACTGTATGAAAAAAACCTCCCGGTTCATTGATCAATCCCAGCAATCGGCTGTCAAAGGCGCTTCGGCTGTAAATACCTTCCATCCGAGGCCGATAGATATCCAAAACCACATTTAATGAGGTTTCTGCCCCGAGTATAATCATTAAAATCGGCGTGATATAAATGATGATGCGGTTGACAATAAAAATCTGAAAATTCCAAAGCGCCAATCCGATGGATAAGGAAAAAGCCAAAATCGCAACCGCCAGCATCAGGCTGCCGCCCGCCCGTAAGGGCTTCCATACGTTTTGCTGGGACATACCCGTACAATAACGAGAGACCAGAAAAGTGACAAAGGCTATCGCTCCCATCACCATTGCACAGACCAGAGGCTGTTGAGCGTCTACTGTTTCGAAAGTCGGTATCGAACCGAAAAGATAAAATCCCATCGCTATTTCATAAGCGGCGATGATAACAGAAAAGATCGGCATAAACCATTTTTCAAAAAATTCCAGACGTCGCTGGGCGGTAGCGAACATTTCCGCTTTTTCACCTTCGGTCTGAAATATTTTTGTTGCCGTATCCTGATCCGCCAATCGGCTCATATCCAGTTTTTCCTGCTCGGCAAGGCTTCGCTGATGCATCTGAAGAGATATCACCACCCAGATCAATGTTCCTGCCAGAATCAGCCAACTAATCGAAGTAATTTCAAAAAAGCCGCTCCATTGGCCAATGAAAAAGGAAAGACCAAAGAAAACAAAACTGAGAACCAAAGCAAAGATGGCCCTGTGCTCAGCCGGTTTGGATGTCATCATATCGTATTTCCTAATAATAACATTTGAACATCATTAAAAAATGTATAGTATACGTATATTGATTACATTTGTAAAACTTTATAAAATAAAAATATATAAAGCATTTATATAACAAACATAAAAAATTACGTCACATAGTTAGAAGAAGGCAAATGGGCAAATTACTGGCAATCTCAAAAAATACATTTATCGAAACAATTCGACAGCCTATTTATATAACGATTATTATAGCAACACTTTTATTGTTCATAATAAGCCCGTCTTTGTCCGTTTTAACTATGAGCGACAATATTAAGTTTTTAAGAGAAATCGATTTATCTACGCTGTTTCTGGCTACATTGTTCATTGCGGTCTTTTCCTCTTGCGGAGCTGTCGCTGAGGAAATTGAAAATAAAACCATCATAACCGTTGTAACCAAACCTATCCCAAGACCGGTTTTCGTTCTGGCAAAATTTCTCGGAGTGGCATTTGCCGTCCTTGTAGCCCATTATATCTGCACAATCGCTTATCTGATGACGATGCGTCATGGCGTGCTTGACCATGTTGACGATCCGCATGACTGGACGGTGATTGCAACCGGAGCATTTTGCATTTTTGCCGCATTTTCAATAAGTGCTTTTATGAACTATACTTATGATTACAGATTCTGCTCGACAGCCATTATCCTCTTGGCGGTATTAGGTACGATGGCGATGATTTTCCTTACTTTTTTCGACAGCCAGTGGACTTTCAATCCGGCAGAAAATGGATTTAAGTTATTCGATATTTATGCGTCGGTGCTCTTGCTATTCGCTTCAATTATCATTGTTGCTTTGGCAGTGGCATTTTCAGCAAGATTTAATATTGCTATCACATTATCTGCATGCATGGGGATTTTTCTCTTAGGGCTGATCAGCGATTATACATTCGGCAGGTTTGCCGATACCAACCTGATTGCAAAAATTTTCTGGTTCATTGTACCCAACCTTCAGGTCTTCTGGATCAGTGATGCAATCTATGAAGAAAGCAATATTCCGATAAAATATATCTTTATCGGGTTATTTTACTCTTTTTGCTATACCGTGGGGATTCTTTCTCTGGCAATCAGTCTGTTCCAGAAAAAACAAGTGGGCTGATTTGTTAGTTATTATCAATTCGAATTGACTTCGATCAGCATCGCTATTTCATCACAATTATCCTGTTTGGGGCATCGGGCACAATCGCTCCAGACTTTCATAGGCAATTGTTCTTTATCAATAATCTCAAATCCGTTTTTCTTAAAAAAATCAGGTTGAAGCGTCAATGCGAATACATGCTTTATGCCCAATTGCCCGGCAGAAGATAAAGCCGATTTTACCAGAGCGGTACCGATACCCGCATTAAGTCTTGATTTATCCACAGCCAACGACTTGATTTCCGCCAGATCAGACCAGATCACCTGCAGTTGGCAACATCCGACAACGGAGCTGTCGTGTTCGGCTACAAAAAAACTCTGCAGATTTTCAAAAATATCCGCTAATGACCGAAAAAGCATCTGCTCACGCTCAGCAAACTCGGTGATTAACGCATTTATACGCAATACATCTTCTATTTTGGCATTTCTTACAATCATAAAAAAAATTATACTGTATCTAAATCCGCAAACCAAAATAAATATCCTAAAACTCGGGATCGTGCTGGTATTGGCGAACGACATTTCAAGAAAATTAAAAAAGGCTGGCAAAATAGGATAATATCGCTACAATAGCCGAAATTATGAGATTTATATTGATAGATAAAATTGTTTCCATGGAAAAAGGATCGCAAATTCAGGCTGTCAAAAGTGTTTCGCTGGCAGAAGAATATCTGGCCGACCATTTTCCTGCTTTTCCGGTTCTGCCCGGAGTCTTGCTCCTCGAAGGATTGGTCGAGACCGCTTCCTGGCTGGTTAGGGAAACGAATCATTTCGCCCATAGTATGATCCTGCTGGAACAGGCCAGGAATGTCAAATATAAAAGTTTTCTGGCACCGGGGGCGACAATAACCTATAATGTCAAAGCAAAAACAATCGAAGAAAATATCAGCAGCTTTTCAGGAACCGGTGTAATTGAAGACAAATTGATTGTTGAGGCAAAATTTGGTTTGAGACACTTCAATCTTGCCGACACTAATTCATCTTTCGCCAAAACCGATGCCGATATTATCAATCAAATGAAGACAAGGCTTAAATTATTGAAAACTTCATAACGAAAAGATTGAATATTCACTTTAATTACATAAAGTATATGAATGGTTAAACCAATATTGGTTAATTAAAATAATGGAATTAAAACTTAAACAACGGATTACCGGAGGTAACAGATTATGGCAATGAGTCGCGATGAGATTTTCCAGAAAGTACAGGACGTTTTGGTGGATGCTTTGGGACTGGACGATGACGAAGTAACCCCCGAAGCCACTCTGATGGGCGACCTTGGCGCCGAAAGTATCGATTTTCTGGATATCGTCTTTCGTCTGGAAAAAGCGTTTGGAATTAAAATTCCCCGAGAAGAACTGTTTCCAGCGGAAAACCTGATGACGAATCAGGATTACGTGGCGGACGGAAAACTAACCGAGCAGGGATTGGCTGAAATTAAAAAAGCAATGCCTCACACAGACCTTTCATCGTTTGAAAGTGACCCTGATATTAACAAACTTGGTGATTTGTTCACGGTGAATTCGGTCGTGAATTTTGTTGAAATGAAACTGAACGATTAACAAAGACATGAACAGCAATATATTGACTTGACCTGATGCGCTGGATTTGGATCGACAAATTTCTGGAATTTGAAAGCGGCAAACGTGCTGTGTCGCTGAAAAATGTCACGTTGGCCGAGGAACATCTGCATGATCACTTCCCGGGCTATCCGATTATGCCGGAGTGCCTGATGATTGAAGCTATGGCTCAAACCGCCGGTATTTTAGTCGGTGAGGTCAACCGCTTCAGTGAAAAAGTTATCCTGGCCAAGATTAAAAAAGCGGTTTTTTTTGACATGGTTCGACCCGGTGACACGATTTTGCTCGAAGCGGTCATTGAAACGATCGCCGACGAAGCGGCGGGAACCGCCGGCACAATAACCTGCGATGACAAATTGATCGCTGAGATCGATCTGATGTTCAGTCATATCGACAAAAACCTGGGAAAAATTGAATTCCCCGAAGAAAACTTTGTATTCACAGGTATGTTTGAATCCCTGCTCGAAGGTGTTCAGCAAACAGGATTAAAGAAATGAGTCATACCGGTATCGTCATCACAGGCCTGGGGGCGGTAAGTCCTTTGGGATTGAACACACAGCAAACATGGGAATCCCTGCTGCAGGGCAAATCCGGTATCGATACGATCAAAGCCTTCGATCCGGCCAATTTCACCTGCCGGATCGCCGGTGAGGTCGATGAGTATAAAATAAAACAATATATCCCGAAATTCTACCGCAAGGCGGCCAAACTGATGTCACGTGACATTGAACTTTCTGTTATTGCCGCTCATCATGCGTTTCTTTCAGCTTCTGTCGTGACAAAGGCATTTGACCCCGAGCAGATCAATATCAATCCCGAGCGCACCGCGATCAATGTCGGTGCGGGGCTGATCAGTTGTGATCTGGTCGAACTGGCCCCAGCTGTGGCGGCCAGCGTCACCGATAATACTTTCGATATTAAAAAATGGGGCAAAGACGGCATCGAACTGGTGACGCCACTGTGGTTATTGAAGTATCTGCCGAACATGCTGGCCTGTCATATCGGAATTATTCATGACATCCAGGGACCGGGCAACACAATCACCTGTGCTGAAACTTCTGGACTTCTGGCGATTATCGAAGCCGCTGATATACTGGAACGCTCCAACAGTGACATTGCTCTGGCCGGTGGTGCCGAAGCGAAAGTCAATCCCATCGTCATGATCAGACAATGCCTTTTGAACAGAACTACGTCAAAGGGAAATGACAATCCCGAAGCCGCCTGCAGACCTTTTGACGCCGACGCTTCGGGAAGCGTTTTTGGAGAAGGTGCGGGACTGGTCGTTTTAGAAACAAAAGAACATGCGAAGTCACGCAAGGCCATGATGCTGGCCGAAATCGCCGGAGTTGGTCAAAGCAACAATATCAACCCCGCCTATGAGCATGTTGAATCCGACGGCAAAGGCATTCAAATCGCGATTGAAAAAGCGCTCGAGCAGGCGAACATAAAATCTGACGATCTGGATTTGATTATTCCTCACGGCACGGGTATTGCTCAGGATGATCAGGCCGAAGCCAAAGCCATTGAAGCGGTCGTTGGCGAGGCGGTTAAAAACGTTCCTGTCTGGCCGACCAAGAGTATGCTGAGCAATACCGGGGCGGCCTGCGGCGCACTGGATGTTATCGCGGCGGTTTGTGCAATGCGCGACAATATCATTCCGGCTGCGAAAAATTTCCAAATGCCCATTAAAGACTGCCGACTGAAAATTGTCACCGAACATATACAAAAAGAGATCCGATACGCATTATGCTGCGGTTATACCTACGGAGGACAGACCGCGGCAATCATCCTAAAAAAAGCAACATTAGAGCAAAACAAATAATTATGAAAAAAAGAGTAGTTATAACCGGTATGGGCCTTGTCAGCCCGATGGGACACAGTGTCGAACAGACCTGGCAGGCAATGAAGGACGGCAAAAGCGGCGCCGCTCGGACAACGATCTTCGATGCCTCGACTTTCCCAACCACCTTCAGCGCCGAGGTAAAAGATTTCGATCACTCAAAACTAATTAAACATCCCGATCGCCATAAAGATGCCAACCGCGGAAGCGGTTTCGTTATTGGCGCCACGGTTGAAGCATGCGAACAGGCGAATATCGATGTCGAAACGGACAATCCCTCCGACCGGATCGACCGAAGCAGAATGGGCATT
>CAZNET010000060.1:10390-10666 GCA_964571885.1 uncultured Pirellulales bacterium | reverse complement strand
GTCTGGCCCGAAGGGGCCGTCCGAGTCGTGCGAAACGGCATGAATATCTATTCGGCCAATGACGCGCAGGGTTTTTACGTCGCGAATCGAAGAAAAATGAGACTGCTCAAAACCGCCGATACCAAAGCGCACCTTTATCATTACGGCTGGACGAGAAAACCCGAATTGATGAAAAAGAAATCCGACGATGTCAACAGATTCTGGAAGACCAAAGAACAACTGGAACGCATTAAAAAGGAAAGTTTCGACTATCACGATATCTGTCCGAAATACTTA
>CAZNET010000060.1:0-10380 GCA_964571885.1 uncultured Pirellulales bacterium | reverse complement strand
GGATCCCATCCGAAAGTCATGCACGACCGCATCAGCCAATGCGATTGGGAATTTGACCCGGCCAAATGTTACGGCAAAAGAGGCCCCAAGCAAATCCGCTACGAAATAAAACAAAAAATCGAAAAAATCGCAGGCAGAAGAATCTTCCCTCCGCATTATTATAAAATGATTAGATAAACGAAAATTCGACTGTCGTGAGGTGACCAACCAACAAGCGACAGTGGCGGTATTGCTTACTTTGAGACAGACTTATAAAGTTCGCAGTTATGTAACTGGATCAGGCAGTCGTATTGTTCATGTATAAGCTCGATAAGCCAGGAGGGAGGTTTTAAGTCTGTCTGGTCATCAATAATGATCATGCGGGGCGTTTTTTCCAAAATGGAGTTTTTAATTTCTTTTTCTACTTCAGGATTTACGCAGAAAAGATTATTAAAATATCTGCTGGGACATCGACGCTGAGAAAAACTCATAACCTGATTTCTCGAACCCCAGTATAATACGTAATCATCTTTTTCGGTATTTTCCCTGACACATAATCCAACTTCCTGGGCCTGCCTGGAAAACTCATATCTATCGAATCCCCAGTATCTTCTTTCGAAGATTATAAAAGGTGAAAAGATAATCAGAAAAAATAATCCAATAGAAAAACCGTAGTTTTTGACATTCGAAAGCCTGCATTTATTTTTAACCGCCTGGTACGACTGGTTGACGAATAACCCGGTTATAATACTAAGAGCCGGCACAATTTGTTTGAGCTGGTGTTCAAAGTAATAACCGGAGGCACTGACCGCGATAAAATCCAGGCCCAGCCAGATTAACCAAAAATTGACAAGAGGATCTGATTTTAAGCTTTTTCTCCGATTTGAAATATACCATATCAATGAAATGTAAAATAATATAAAACGCGCATCCAAAAAAGCCTCGGTGAATTTTTCAAAACGGTTTAAAAGACTGCTGTTGGAAGAACCAGAATTAAGAAGGATCGTCCATGCTCCCAAGATATAATGATTTATCGATAAACCGTTTATAAGCAAAGGCAAAATACTGCAAAAAGTTCCGACCATCGCGCCGGCAATGACAACGGTGAAATCTTTGACATTTTGCTGTTTTTCATGCTGATTAAGATAAGAAGTAAAAACCAATACCGCTGCAAGGTCAAAAACGGCCACTTGTTTGAAAGCGACGGCCAAAGCGACCAGGAAACCTGAACAAAAAGTTTTACCATAATAGTTCAGATTTCGTATATGACCGCATTTTACTATCGCCAGAAAACTTAAGACCGTAAAGAAAACCATAAATGTTTCTGTTTGCGCAGGTGAATCACCGCCGACCGCATGGGTAGGCATAATCAAAACAAAAACCAGACCGCTGAAAAAGCCGGTTTTTCGGTCGTACAATCGGTTTGCCATAAAATAAATGATCATCGCGCTAACAGATGTGAGAATAATACCGGTCAGCCTCGGAAGCCGGATAGCTTCATCAAAAAATGCATACGACAAAGCAAATAAATAGAATATTCCCGGTGTCTTGTTTTCGATGGTACCGGTATAAGGCAAGATTCCATAGTCAGACCACATCTGGCCGATATAACTCCAGATCCCTTCATCCCAGTGCATTGGCTTGCCCATTCCGGATAAAGACCCCAACAGCAAACCAAATAAGAATATGATTAAACTATCTTTAAATATAAGATGCATGGGATATTTATGATTATCCTGAGATTTCAGTTTGATCATCATTTCTTATCCAAATTCAAAAAGGATCATTAGAAGGATTTAAACAGGATTGCATGAACAACATTACATAATATCACTTTATCCATTGAAAAAATGGTTTAACTTTCAACCAATTTAATTTAGCTTATCAAAATGTGAATATTACTAAGAAAATATCTGACACGGAAAATTGTTTTTTCACTTTTTGAAATTTTTTAATCAAATGAACCCGTCAAGGCGAATACTTTACATCGCTATGATTCCGTATTTACCAGATCGGCATCCCTTAGTCGGTAGATATCATAGTTGTGGTAGTTTTCGAATAAATAATAATCTTTCTGGATAAAATCCCCAAGCCATGAAGGTAGTTTATTTTCTTTATCAACAATAATCACAGAAGGAATATTTTTTTCCAAATCGTTCCTTACTTCATATACAGCCTCTTTGGAATCAACGAACATCGAATTAAAATATCTGCTTGAACAAAGCCTGTTGGAATAACTGACAATTTGACATTGTGTTCCCCACAGAAAAATATACTCAGCTTTGTCGGTCATCCTTTCGATCTTTTTTCCGACGTAACAGCATTGAACAATGTTTTGATCCTTAATGTTATGCCAGTATCTTCTTTCAGAAATGACATAAAAGATTATTAAAACAGTGATCGTAAAGGAAAATGCTTTCTTAAAGAAAAACGACCGATCCACATGCTTTTCAGAAAGACGATAACATAAATCGTAAAGGAATTTTGAAGCAAGGATACACAAAGGGGGCAGGACCTGTTTTATTTGATGCGGATAATAATTGCCGGAGATATTGACACCCACAAAAGCAAATAAAAACCAGATCAGGGAAAATTTCGAAAAAGTACTCTGGAGTAATTTTTTTCTGTATAAAATCGTCACAAAAGCCAGGATAAAAGGCAAAAGAAGTCTAATATCTACAAAGGACGTCAGGAAATTATCGATCCGTGCTATCAAAGAAAGATCTGTTGTTCCCGGTCCCAGTTTAAGCAGAATCAACCAGGCTCCGCGAATATAATCCACAAAAGAAACACCCATCAAAAACAGGGGAATCAATGTAAGAAAAACAGATGTAACGAATCCAGACATGATTAACGTGATATAAAACAGGGATGTTTTTTTCGAACTTTGGAAAAAAATAAAAGGCATTAAACATAAAACGAACATGTCAAAAACAGCGATTTGTTTGAAAGTTATCGATAATCCTATGAAAAAACCGGAAAGAAAGATCAATACACGGCGTTTGAATGTTTCGTATTGAGTCGCAATGATAAAACTGAAAATCGTCAGTGCGACCATAAACGTTTCGGTCTGGGCCGTTGAGGCTCCATCGACGATTTTTGACGGCATTAACAGATAAAAAAGAACCATCGCTAAAAGACCTTCCGCTCTCGATTCGCTCTTTTTTTCCATCGCATAAATACCCCAGCCGGAAATGATAATCGCGATGATCCCCGTCAGCCGGGGAAACCACAGATTAAATCCAAAGAACCTATGCGAAAGATAAAAAAGGTAATAAATACCGGGCGTTTTATTATCGATCGTACCGATATAAGGAAGCATTTGGTTTTCAGCCCACACGCGCCCGATATAAGTCCACCAACCCTCATCCCAGTGCATCGGCATTCCCGCAGCGGTCAGCACTAACAGAAAAAAACCCAGAATCATATAAAACAACGGGTTTGATAATAATTTATAAAAAAGATTTAACTGATTATTTAGCTTCACTTATCAGCCGAGGCCCTCTTTGCGAATAAATAATATACCAACAGAACAGGATTAATAACACCCACGTGATGGCACTGTATCCTCCAAAATAATAATGCAGTTCCGAGCCAAGGATTTCTCGCCCCGTCATTCCTGTGAACCCAATAAGAAAACAAACAACGGCATAGATCATTTTTTCGACTTTTTTTAATTTCGTATAATCAACGGTGAAAACCGCCATAAAGACAAACAGCATCGAAACCAGATGAGCTTTCCAGGTAATCCCGGACAAAAGTGTGGCCATTAAAAATGGCGTACAGACCTCAAATGGAGTCACGGGAGCGTTCTTCATCCGCAGGATAATAAGGTTGATCAAAAACCCCATGAAAATCAATCCCGCTACGATTTTATAAATCGTTTCGACGGTCGTTTTGGGCAAACTGAACAGTTGGTAATCAAGATTTTCCTCATTATCAGACGGCAGAAACAGGCGGTGAATCGCTGAAGAAAGATTTTGATTCGTGTATTGAGTGATAACTTTGCCTTTCTTAAAATCACCGAGAAACGTATTATAATAATCGATATGATCCTGCACGCCGAGTCTGGGACCTCTAAGAAGCACCGGCACGGCAAAACAGATGATACCGGCAAGACCTACATAAACCGCTGCTTTGAATTTCCCCCGAATGATTACCCAGAAAAGAAAAAAAACAGGAATAATTTTCATATACGTGCCTATGACAAAACAAACGCAGGCCCAGAAAAGTTTGTCTTTTAGAAATGCATAGATACCGAACAAACATAAGGTCAGCCAGATCTCATTGGATTCCAGTAAATTGATATTATTAATAAAAAACCTGGCGGAGAAAACAACCGCTAAAATCAAGGGCCATTTAAAACTGCTGCGTTGAGGATAAAAATGCTCGAAGATCAATTTCGTCAGGTGAACACAAACAAAAATGAGAACAATATTCATTGCGTAAAAGATCCCGCCGGATATCTTGAGAGGAAATAACGCGAAAACAATAAACGCCATGGCCGCGAAAGGCGGGTACCAGAAGGGTCTGGCGCCGGGTTGTACGGTATAGAGGTTCTCGCCATGAATGAAACATCTGCCTGCCTCCCAGAAAACAGGAAAATCAAAACCCACCCGCTGATAAGCCCCGCGAATGATCGACATCACGATAACAAATATTGAAATAAGACCAATGGTAAGAATTCTTTGTTTTGTCCACCAGTTTTTTTGAAAAAATGCAATCTCAGGGGGATTCATTTTCAGCATCCTTACTGTTTTTGAAAATTCCATTTTTACAATAATAATCTTGTGAATATATCGTCTCTTCCAGCCGTTTATCATTATTAGCTAATCCTTCGTTATTGTTTTCTCTGTGCCAAAGATGATAAACAATAGCCGCAAAGAGCACATCAAGTCGTTTCAATCCGTATTTCATCAGCCTCACTGCCAAATCGGAATCCTCCCTGCCCCATCCGACATAATCTTCATTGAAGCCGTTTACGGCTAAAAGGTCATCCCGATGTACAGCAAAATTACAGCTGCGGATACCTTTAAGTTTGGTATTGCTCTTAAGAACACCGGGAAGCCGAACAAGATGTCGACACCCATTGATTTGGCCGCTCAAATACAGCAGAAATTCCTTGCCGGCGGGGCTCGGCTTGAAGGTTTTCGATATTTTCTCGGATATCAACACTCGTTTACCCTGCATAAAACAACCTTTTCGTTTAATCTTAAAATGATCCTCTATAAATGTTTTACTCGGAACACAGTCGCCGTCAATAAAAATGAGATAATCGGCACCGCTTGCCTTGATACATTTGTTTCGAATATGAGCTGCTCTGAAACCTCGATCTTCCTGCCAGATATGCTTGATTGGAAAATCGGCTTTATGCTGAAATTCTCTGATCACTTCGGCGGTGCGTTCACCTGATCCGTCATCGCCGACGATCAACTCATCCGGCCTTTTCGTTTGTTCAAGAAAACCGGCCAGTACCTTCGTCAGATATAACGGATTATTATAAGTTGTCACAATAACGGCGATCGTTGCCATAAGGATCATCCTTAGTTAGATCGGTTTATCCTGCTGTTTTTTTTCTCCCATAATTTCAAATATTTCAAAAAAACATCATACGAAGCGATAACCGAAAGGATAAAACCTTCTTTTCCATCGAGAAAACCGGCCTGAATCAGATACGTTTTTAAAAACCTGCCATAACCATGGAGCAAACAGTCGAATAAAGACGCCGATTTCTCAGATTTTTTTGCCATCATGGTCGTTCTAGCGTTTATTCGCGAGATAAAATCACCGATATCACTGCAGGTATAATGCAGCATTGGATTCTGTAATCTGGAGGAAGTCGCGTTTTCCAGCAATTCAACTTTCCCGTGCCCGGGGTGCTGGTTGTAACGCCCTTTGTCTTTTTTATATAATCGCAGGACATGATCGGGCCACCAGCCGCAATGCCTGATCCATTTGCCGAGAAAATAGGCTTTTCTTGGAATTTCATAGCCGTCATAATGAGGATTTTTCAATACTGCCTGAATTTCCGCATTCAGTTCTTCCGTCGAACGCTCATCGGCATCGATCAGATAGATCCAGTCACCCGCGGCTTTTTCAATCGCGAAATTCTTCTGCGGTCCATCCCCAAGAAATTCCTGCAGATACACTTTGTCCGTGTACTGCTTGGCGATTTCGACGGTTTTATCCGTGCTGTAGCTGTCCACGACAACGATCTCGTCGGCCCATTGAACCGATTCGAGGCAATCTCGGATATTAGCCTGTTCGTTATAGGTAATGATTACCGCTGAAAGCATAACACGCTCATTTTTCAAGGTGTAGAAATTCAATTAACCCTATTTTTCGGGCTCAATTTCTTTTTTGCTGATTCCGTTTTTACAAAAATAATCTGATGACTTTATAGATCGATTAAGAATTTCATCGTTTCTTTTGACATGTTCGCTTGAGCCGGGCGAATGCCATAAATGATACACAATAGCGGAAAATGGAATATCTTTTCGTTTTAATCCGTATTTATACAGTCTTACCGCCAGTTCGGTATCGGATCGACGCCAGCCGATGAAATCCTCATTAAATCCATTCACTGCGAGAAAATCTTTTCGATAGACAGCAAAATTACATGTTTTAATATTATTAATATATTTAGTGTACCGCATTGAAAAGCCGGGAATTCTTATCAAATGATGAATGTTTGACAGATCACCGGAAATTGCCAGCTTGAATAAGGTTGCGTGTCCGTTCAAATTGAAATTTGGAGAAACTTTTTGAGACACAAGCATCCTTTTGCCCTGAATAAAATAACCAGGTTCCATAACGCGAATATGATCTTCAATAAATCGTTTTTCCGGGATACAGTCACCGTCGGTGATGATTAGATAATCCATTGATGCAGCTTTCAATGCTTCATTTCTCAACCTGGCTATACGCATCCCTTTATGTTCCTGCCAAATATGCTTTATCGCGAAATCTGCCTTCTGCTGAAACTCCCGTATAACTTCTGCGGTTCTTTCACCCGAACCGTCATCGCCAATCACAATTTCATCAGGTACTACGGTTTGATTCACATAGCTTTGCAACACTCTTTTGAGATATTCAGGAGAATTATGGGTTGAGATCATTACGCTTATTGTGTTTTTCAATGCTTATTTCCTTTCTTAATCGCCAATTTGGAAAAATGCTTTTCCCACATCTTAAGATATTTCAGAAAAATATTGTAGGAAGACATTACCGAAATTATAAAACCTTCCTTGCCATCGAGAAAACCTGCTTTTATTATATATGTTTTCAAAAATCTTCCATATCCATGAAGAATACAGGTAAATAAACCTGCTTTTTGATTAGAACGGTTAGCAATAACACTCGTACGTTTATTTATTCTGACGATAGAATCACCGATATCACTGCAGGTATAATGCAGCATTGGATTCTGTAATCTGGAGGAAGTCGCGTTTTCCAGCAATTCAACTTTCCCGTGCCCGGGGTGCTGGTTGTAACGCCCTTTGTCTTTTTTATATAATCGCAGGACATGATCGGGCCACCAGCCGCAATGCCTGATCCATTTGCCGAGAAAATAGGCTTTTCTTGGAATTTCATAGCCGTCATAATGAGGATTTTTCAATACTGCCTGAATTTCCGCATTCAGTTCTTCCGTCGAACGCTCATCGGCATCGATCAGATAGATCCAGTCACCCGCGGCTTTTTCAATCGCGAAATTCTTCTGCGGTCCATCCCCAAGAAATTCCTGCAGATACACTTTGTCCGTGTACTGCTTGGCGATTTCGACGGTTTTATCCGTGCTGTAGCTGTCCACGACAACGATCTCGTCGGCCCATTGAACCGATTCGAGGCAATCTCGGATATTGGCCTGTTCGTTATAGGTAATGATTACCGCTGAAAGCATAACACTTTTAAAATTTAATCAAGCTGAGATTTTTTAGATTTTAAATTACTTTTATTTTATCAGAATTGTTAGTTTGTTTACAAGTTACCACTTTCATTTTTTATCAGTTTTTCCGCCGCGTCGCATACCGTTTCGACCGAGATAGCCTCCATGCAAATCCGCGGTGGTTTTGGACATACCGGTTTCTGGCATGGTGCACACGCGACGGTCGTTACCAATTTTGTCTCGTTTTTATAATTTGTCTCGGTCCATCGCGGATCATTCGGCCCGAATAAGGTGATGACTTTTCTGTTCAATGCGATCGCCAGATGCCTGGGACCGGTATCGTTTGTGACAACAAGATCAGCCAGTGAAAAAAGAGACTTCAGTTCGCTCAGATTCACAACTTTCTCGGCTAAATTGACAACATGACCTTTGCATTGTCGAGAAATTTCTACAGCGATATCCTTTTCGTTCGGGGCGACGGAAATGATAACCGTTGCCTGGAATTTGTCGATCAGCCACTGAGCGGTCTGCGCGAATCGTGACGCAGGCCAGCATTTACTGGGACCAAACGCTCCGCCCGGAACCAGTATGACAAGCGGATATTTATGATTGTTGAGTTCCGGAAATTTCCGGTAAAGCCTTTTGGTCGCGTTGATGTCGATATTCAATGCCGGATGTCGGTCTTCGGTATCCGCTCCCAGCCATGAGGCAAGAGCCAAATAATAATCGATCATGGATATCGGGGCAAAGCTTCCGCCGCCGGATCGAGCCGGATACAGTTTATCGGTTAAAAGAAATCCCCTGGCTTCTCGTCCGTACCCGATCCGTGCCGGTATTCGGGCAAGCCAAACCGCCAGCGCCGAACCAAAAGAATTCTTAAAAAGAACCGCCGAATTGAATTTTCCTTTTTTTACGGCTTTTACGTTCTTAAAAAAATTACCGTTTTGCTGGTCGATCCAAAAATCGCATAAATCGGTAGGCATCAGAATATTTTTTGCGGTTTCATTGCCGAAAAAAGCGATCCTGGCTGCCACGAATTGTTTTCGGATTGCTTTCAGGGCCGGCGTGCATAAAATAACGTCACCCATTGGAGAAGGAAGCCAGATTAAAATAGTCTCGTCTGTTTTTGCCATGCCGGGGTCAAAAATGTATTCGATTTATTTAGGCCTTTGCATCAGGTAAAATGTAAGGGACATCATCTGTAAAACGATCGAGAAGCCGAGGAGGGTAAAAACAAGCTGGAAATTCTGTTCAGGCCTCATCAGTATACTCACGGTGATTAACAGGCAGAGAAATACGATTGATTGAATAATAATCGCGAACATGCGCATAAAAGAAAAATCGCCGAAAAGCTCTTCTCTCCGATTTTTCTGCAGCTGCAGAATAATCTCTTGCAGCAGGTCTTCCACTGATTTTTGCCGTATCGAAGGTTCGTCCTCTGAAACCGGTTCATATTCGGATTCCGCCTGCTCAACAGGTGATGGTTCTTCTTTTACTGCCGGTATCTGCGGAGCTTTTTCCTTTGGGCATCTCAGGTGTTTTTTGATGACATTAACGGCCTCTCGTATATTGGTCGCGGTATAATCCGGCTGGATGCGGCTCTTTGAATCGATGGCTTGAGGACCCGCATCAATCTGGATCGTTTTGCATCCCGCCTTTAAGCCCGCCTCGATATCGCTGCTTTTGTCACCGATCACCCAGGACGTCGCTAAGTTCAGATCCATATCCCCGGCAGCCTTTAATAACATGCCCGGACCGGGCTTTCGCATATCGCTTTTTTTGCGGAATTTCGGAACCACACCGTCCGGATGATAGGGACAATAATAAATTCTGTCGATGCCGGCGTCGTGTTCCTTCAGCAGTATTTCCATCCGTTCATGAATTCGTTCCAGCGTTTCCTCGGTAACGATCCCTCTGGCCACACCGGATTGATTGGTGATGACGATCAGTTTATAACCCATTTCACGGAATTCACGCAGTGCCTCCGGTACCCCTTCCAGCAATGCCACCTGGCCGGGATCGTTAATATATCCCGGATCGTCGATCAGCGTATTGTCCCGGTCTAAAAATATTGCTTTATATGACATTTCTTTCCGCTCAATGATTAGTAAAACATTCTTCGACAAGATCACAGATAATATGATAGGCCAACTGCTGAACCTCCTGAACACGCGGGGTCATACCTTCGCAGCACAAACAAATATCGGAAATTTCCTCAAGCTTACTGGCTTTTTTTCCGGTAAAGGCGATGACCTCGGCACCGATCGCATGAGCCGACAGCGCAGCGTTGATAACATTCTCCGACGATCCGCTTGTGGAAAACGCCCATAAAATATCACCGGCCCTGGCGAGTGCTTCGACCTGTCGCTTGAAGATGTTCTCGTACCCGTAATCGTTGGCCACCGAAGTAAGGGTGGATGTATCCGTCGTCAGCGACACGGCCGCAAGCCCCTTCCGTTCTCTCTCGAAGCGTCCCACAAGTTCTCCGGAAACATGCTGAGCGTCCGCCGCCGAAC
>CAZNET010000059.1:0-10693 GCA_964571885.1 uncultured Pirellulales bacterium | reverse complement strand
CGCAGAAGAATGAACTTGTGCCATTTATTGCTGCTCCCGGCTGTTGCGCCTTTTCTGGATTATCACTTTATCTTTTGGTTTATACTTTTTCATCATCGATTAACATAAATTTGATCTGTGCTTCGGCGACGGTCGTGTCACCGACCAGGGCTCTGCAGCTACACTGGGCGGTTCGTTTCCTCAGCATGACGGCCTCGGCCATCAGTATTATCTGGTCGCCGGGGACCACGGCTTTACGGAACTTGACATTATCCATTCCCAGGAGCACGGCCAGTTTTCCGGTGTGTTCGAGTCTTTGGGAAAACAGCAGACCCGATGCTTGTGCCATTGCCTCGACAATCAAAACCCCCGGCATGATGGGGGTTCCGGGGAAATGTCCCTGAAAATACTGTTCGTTGCAGGTGACATTTTTGATGCCGATGATTTTGCGGTCGCCTTCGATCTCAATGATCTTATCGACCAGCAGGAACGGGTATCGGTGAGGCAGCGTCCTCTGGATACGGCGAATGTCAAGCAGCGCGTCAGTACCCATTCTTGAGAGGCGTTCCTTTTTTTGCGCGACGTCATAAATTTTGCGTGCGAGTCTTTGGTTCAGGGCGTGGCCGCTCTTGAACGCCGCGATCCTTCCTTTAATATAAATCCCGGCCAGGGATATGTCTCCTATCAGATCGACGATTTTATGGCGAACACATTCGTTGGGAAAACGATAGCTGTTTTTAATGGGCCCGTCGGAATTGATGACCAGAATATCGCGCGGCGTAAGATGCTTTCCGATGCCGCGGGCCTGGAACTGTTTCGCCTCGGCTTCCAAGAGAAACGTGCGGGCCGATGCGAGATTGCGCTCAAAACTTTCAGAGGTGACTCGGCAGCTGAAGACCTGCCGGCCGATTCCGGTATGTCCGCCGTAATCCAGATCGTAGGTGACATTGAGAACCTCATCACTGTGCGGCAGGGCGTAAATCCCGGCGTCGGACTCGGTGACACTAACCGGTTCGGTAATGGTAATTTCCCGTCTGGCCTGATTTTGCTCGACGATACCGGATTTTGAAAGCAGCTTATAATATTCGGCGCTGCTGCTGTCGGGGTTCGGCAGTTCCTGCGCATCGACTTCGATAATCAGATTGTCGATCTGCAGGGCATAGACCGCGGCGAGGCAGTGTTCGATCGTTTCGACGCTGACGGAACCTTTTTTCAGCGCGGTTCGCCGGCTTCTCTCGCCCAGATTGGTGACATTGGCCTCGAGGGTCACCGGTTCGGGAAGATCGGTCCTTACGAATACAATCCCGGTATTCTCGGGTGACGGCTTGAAGACAAGTTTGGCGTCGTTACCGCTGAATAAGCCCTTGCCGGACAGTTTACATTCACTTTTTATTGTCTTTTGCAGATTCAAGCAATTTTACCCTTTTTGTCAGTTCTTTTAGTTTGTCGGAAAGTTTTGCTGCTGTTTTTCCGGCATTGAACCGTTGTAAGGCAGCGCGGCTTTCCACGGCGGGGGAGCCATACAGTTTTTTTCCTGCCGGGACATCTTCGATCGCGCTCGATTTACCAGCGATCATCGCCCTGTCCCCGACAGTGACATTATCCGCCAGGGCCGCCTGGCCGCCCAGGACCACTCTGTCGCCGAGTTTGCAGCTGCCTGCGATCCCGACCTGTGCCACAAGGATACAACATTTACCTATGATGACATTATGTGCGATTTGTACGAGATTATCAATCTTTGTTCCTGCTCCGATGACGGTATTTTGGAATTTTGCCCTGTCGATGCAGCAATTGGCGCCGATATCGACAAAATCCTCGATGACAACTCCGCCATTATGAGGGATCAGCCGGTGCTGTCCTTCGATCAATTTGTATCCGAATCCAACCGATCCGATAGTGGTATTGGCCTGTATGATGACGTGATTGCCAATGGTGCAGTTATGATAGATAACGACATTGCAATCCAGCCTGCAGTTTTGTCCGATAATCGAATTTTGTCCGATCTTGCAGCCGCTTGAGATCACGGTGTTATTGCCGATTTTAACGCCCTTATCGATGATCGCGCCGGGGCCAATGAAAACGTCTTTACCGATGTCAGCGTCCTCGGCGATGATCGCGGTCTTATCGATACCGGGTTTGACCGGTTCCAGTTCGGGCGCAAAGAGTTTTAGCGCTTCTATCAGGGCCGCATCGACATTATCGACAATAAGCTGGGTTTGTTTCAAACCCTCAACAGTCTCGGCTAATATTACGGCACCGGCCTGACAATTTTCAAGGTCATCCATTCTTTTCTGATCGGTCACAAAAGTGACATCGTGCTGGGTTGAAGCGGCCAGTGTGTTCACGGCGCGGATCATAACGTCATCCGGTCCTATCAGGTCGGCCTTCAGTTTTTGTGAGAGTTGTCGTGCGGTCAGTTCCATCGTTAATTCACAGCATCAATTTTTTTCACAACTTCCTCGGTGATATCGACACATCCTTCGGCGTAGATCAACTTATGTGTTCCAATCGTGTCATTGAGCTCCTTGGCGGTCATGGCGTCAATTTCCGGTTCGCTGCGTTCGAAGACCATGTCCAGGCCTTTGGCCCTGGCGACCGTTTTTGCCTGCTCGAGCACATCCTTGTATAACTGGGCGATCAGAGTTTTCTCACTGATGACAAGCTGTTGTTTATAAACTTCTTCCATGGCCTGCATTTTCGCCTGTTTATTGATCATTTCCTCATAGCGATCCATATAGTCGCTGCTTCCGGATTTGAGGGTATTCAAGCCTGCCTGGATGGCCTCCACTTCTTTTGAAAGCGCTTCAAGCTGTGAGTTCAATTGTTGTCGTTTGGTGCTCAACTGCTGCCTGAATTCCTGGGTTCGCTTACATTCTCTGAAAACCTTCGAAACGCTGACGACGCCGATCTTTGACGGGCCGGCAGAACCCAGTGCTGCGAAAGAGTGAGTATTGTTCATCACGATAAATAAGCCCGATACGGCCAGTGCGGCAATGATAAGTCGGTATTTCATGGATCATTCCTTTCTTTTTTGAAAATTGTCATAAAACCATAACGGCCTACACTCTAACACTAAAAAGCCTGAATGTAAACAAAAAACGGATATTGTCGGTATCAGCATTCAGGGTGGAAAATCTGTCGGTGCTTTAAGGGATGATGTTTATGAATCGGGCTTCGATTTTTCTTCGAATCGGGCAAAAATTTGTTTTGGAGGTTCGTCGAAATATTTCAACAGTGCCCGGCAGAGCCAGCCCTGCATGTCGTAATCGGGCGAGTAATACCAGTTGCCGCCGTCGCCTTCGCGCAGCCATTCGAATTTGAGGTCATAGTTTGGAAAAACAGAAGCGCTGAAAATCAAGCGGAAGCCCTTTTCCGCTTCGGCAATGCCTTTGGATTCAACAGCCCTATCGATCAGTGTATCGGCACCTTCGATGAACGGTTCTTTTTCGAGATCTACCCGCTGATCATCGAAGACCCACATTCCTTGCCATTTATACGGATGGATGACGTTCAGTACATTAGCCATTTTGTTATCCCGCAGTCGTTGAATTGTCTTATTGCTCGGTTTCGATAGGCAGTACATTAAACCGAGCGACGTCAGGCTGCTGGTTGAGAATGATTTCTTCTCGTTCAACAAAGTCGGGAGGAAAATAATATTTCAGTTCCCGTCGGATCGGTTCATTTTTAAGGACATCATCGTCATCAATTTCCAGAATCACCTGGTATCGCTGACTTTCGTACGCGAGTTTGGCTTCCGAGGTTGCCTTTATATTGATCGCTCCCATCACCTCATTGGAATTGAGCAATTCCACCTGATACTTTCCCTGCCTGTTGGGGCTGAATACAAAACCGAGTGTCACGGTGGTAATGGAATAATCCGTCAGCCGCTCCTGAAGGTCGGGTGTCTTAATCTCCACCTTCACCGCTGCGTTTTTACGCTGGCCGTTTATTTCCACATAAGGAGTTTTTTTGATCCGGGACGAGCGTGACTGTTTTAATTCGGTCTGACTCAGTTGGATCGTCGCCGGGCCGTTCCATTTTTCCGGCACGAACATTGAAACCGTGGCGGGTTCAATGATCGCATCGATAATCGGATTACCGATTTCATCAACACAGCGAACGGACAGATCTTTTTCGACCAGCAAATCAACTTCTATCTGGACGAATTGAGGTTCACAGGATGAGACCCGCAACCCTTTTTGTTCAAGCAGTTTTTGTTCTTCAAGAAAGGTCATCAGATTCAGCGGATAAATGCCCGGTGTTGTTATGAATTCCTGTGCGGCATTGAAGCTGAATTCGAGCATTTCACCTTGTCTGATACTGCGTTCGAGATCGACAATCGACGAATGCGGGCCGATGACCGAGATCGTAACATCAATTTGTTTTCCCTGTTCGAACCTGACCCACAGCCGCGGATTGGCATTGTCGTCGATCATCACGACAGCCGGTATGTTTGTAAGCTCTTCATCCTGGGCCAGATCCGCCCAGACCCAGATGAGAATGGTGATAAATAACACGATAACGATTTTTCCGACTTTTATGTTTTTAAACATTTATTTCAGTAATACCTTTAACCTGTTTTGATCTCCTGACCCTCATTTTTCTTTTTTCGAAACCGTTCGAGCAAGGGCGCGACCTCACCCATTGTGCTGTTCAAATGCATTCTCAACTGTGATTCGTTAATTTTTCTGATGAGTTTTCCGCTTTGTGCGATGGAGATAATGCCGGTTTCTTCGCTGACAACAATGACCGTCGCGTCCGAGCCGCTGGTAATCCCGATCGCGGCACGATGACGCGAACCCAGTTGAAATCCGTCGATGCTGCCGGCTTCGGCTAATGGAAGCTGAACGCGTGCAGCGGCGATTTTATCACCGCGAATGACAACCGCCATGTCGTGCAGGGGGCTGTTCGGGTAAAAAATGGATTTCAGCAGTTCGGCGGAAACCTGACTTTCGATACGGACGCCGCTTTCGATGAATTCTCCGAGCGCGACTTTCTTTTCGATCACGATAATCGCACCGGTTTTATTGGCTGACATGTCGGAAACGGCGGTGACAATTTCTTCGACGGTTTTGGCCAATTGCCTCGACGATCCGATCATAAAACCGGGCCGTCCGATACGAATCAAGGCCCTGCGTATTTCCGGCTGGAACGCCGCCACCGCGATAACCAGTACAAATATCAGAAAATAAGTGAATAAATAATTGAGGCGTTCAAACTGGCCGAACTGTTCGCCGAGTAAGTTCAGGACCAGAACGCCTGCTACCAGAATAAATAAGACTCCCCTAAACAATCTTTCGCCGCGCGTTCCCTCGAGAAAATCCACCACCCAGTATATAACAAGCCCGATCAAAATAAGCTCAATCGTCACTACCCATAAGTTGTATGTTGCAATGCGACCGAAATAATCGATAATTACATCCAAAACTCAATTCCTTTTGAATTATTTTTGAATTTCGGTTTTATCTGCCGGGCGATTTTGTGCACAATCGTCAATAAATTTGTTTATCCGTGAGCTTCGATGGCTTATCCATCATGAAGAAAGTATCGATATCTTCTCCTAATTCTTTCGTGTTCAGCTCTATGACGCGATGATGCCTTCTGCTTGCCTCAGCGCTTGTTTCGCCTAAGTGTGCGCAGCCTGTCAGACCAAGCACAATCATGCCCGAAACCAAAACCAAAGCGATTTTACAACTCAATCTTTTCATGCACTTTTCCTTCTGTAAACGCACGAACCGGCCGAACTGGCCGACCCAATTAAAACTGATCCATCCATGCCCCTGATATCAATATCCTTATTGCCTAATTTAACATTATTATATCACTCAAGAACCCCATTGTCAACGTTAAAAGCCTTTTAATGAGACTCAAAAACGCGTGATGGAGTTCGAAAATCACTAAAAATCCTTTTGCCAATTGCTTTATTTATTGATTATAGCTTATTTTAGGCGAATGTCCTATAAAATATTTATGAAAAGGTATAATATTCAATCTTTTAATCTGGTTTTTAATGATTTGAAGGACAAATGGATTTCCTATTATTATTGGAGATAATTTAAAATTTTTGTTATTTTTTGAAAAATCGATAAAATAATCAAAGTTTTTATGTTCGGTTTTCAATTTTATTTCTTAAATCGCCCTTATTAATACAGATATGGCCATCATTAATTTGAATAATATTTCTCTGAGCTTCAGCACGCAGCGGATTTTCGATTCGCTTGACCTGGTGCTCCACGCCGGCGAGAAGGTCGGCTTAGTCGGTCCGAACGGTTGCGGCAAAACCTCGCTGCTTAAGCTGATCCAGGGGCTCATCGACCCTGACACTGGAGACGCCGCTAAAGCAAAATCGCTGAAAACCGGCTACCTTCCTCAGGAAACACCGACCGGTTCTCAGCGCACTGTTCTCAACGAGCTGCACGCAGGGACCGAGGAGATTTTGTCGCTATATAGCCACCTGCTTGAAGCATCCAGGCAGATCGAATCGCTGAGCGGTCAAGAGCAGCAGCGGCAGTTGAGACGCTACGAACACCTTAAAAACGAATTTGAGGTCAAAGGCGGTTATACATTCGAAACGAGAATTCAGGAAATTACCGCAGGGCTTGGTATCAACCAGGAACTGCTTGAAAAAAAGATGTGCGAACTCAGCGGCGGTCAGCTTTCGCGGATCGGCCTGGCGAAACTTCTCATCAGCGAAAACGATCTGTTGCTGCTCGACGAACCGACGAACCACCTCGACTTCGAGGCGATCAACTGGCTCGAAAGTTTTCTCAAAAAATTTACAGGGGCCGCGCTGATCGTCAGCCACGACCGCTATCTGCTGGATAATGTTGTCACCAAAGTTGCCGACATCGACGGCAAAAAGGCGTTTATGTACACCGGCAATTACAGCACCTATCGCGAAGAAAAACAAAAACGCCTGCTCGAACAGCAACGACAATACGAAAAGCGAAAAGAATTCGTCGATCATACCCTGGATTTCATCGCGCGTAACAAGGACCAGGAGGGCATGCGCAAGACCGCCCGCGGCAGGAAGAAATATCTCGACCGCATCCTGCATTACAATCCCGATTTTCTCGACAAACCGCAGCAGGCAAGTGACATTAATTTCTCGTTCGACGAAAAAGATGTCCCCAAACGGAAAGATGTTATTTTGTCACTTCACAGTCTGGGGCACCGATACGAATCGGTGACGCTGTTCGAGAATCTCAACCTCGAACTGATGCGAGGACAACGGCTCGGTATTATCGGCCCCAACGGAACCGGCAAATCGTCTCTGTTGAAAATAGCCCTGGGACACTTAAAGCCGACCGATGGATCCTCCAAATTAAAAACGAGTGTCACGACAGGCTATCTCGATCAGCACTCGACGGTGCTGGCAAGTGACAACAATGTCCTCGAAGAGCTGGCATCTGTCACCGAAGACAAAACCGAAAACCTGCGTTCGATCCTCGGCGCGTTCGGCTTTCGCGGCGATGAGGTATTTAAAAGCGTCTCGGCTTTAAGCGGCGGCGAGAAAAATCGACTCATCATTTGCAAACTGGTCGTCTCCAGCCCGGACCTGCTCATACTCGATGAGCCGACGAACCATCTCGACATCCAGACCACCGAGGCCCTGGAGTCCGCCTTGATCAATTACACCGGGACATTGATCATCGTCAGTCACGACCGGTATTTTCTGGAAAATGTCGTTGACAGTATTCTGGTCATCGGGGCCGATAAGCTGGGCAGAAAACAGATGGGGCGGTTCGAATTCATTCCCGGGCCGTATTCATGGTACGCGACAATCCTCGAAAAACGCAGACAATCCGCCAGTCAGGAAAAGGTCTCCAAACCGAAACAAAAAAAGGAAAAATCGAAAGAACCGAAAACCAAAACCCCGTCTCACCTGAGAGAATTCAATAAATGGACCATCGAGCAGATCGAGGAGGCGATCATCGAGACCGAGGAAAAGATACAGACGCTGCACGAAAAATTCGGCGACGACGCGATCTACAAAAACACCGACCTGCTCGATGAGCTCCGCGAAAAATTATCGAAAACCGAACATTACCTCGAAATCCTCTACCAGGCCTACGAACTTCGGTCGTGACTTATCACTATGAAAAGAACCTTGAGGGTGAAGTGTAAAAATTTTACGATGCAAGAGATAAAAAATGAAAACATCGTTAGTCTGTACACGTTTACATACGGCTAAAAAAATCTTTTTTGGTTTGAGAAGGAGATTGACCGCGATATTTTTTATATAATCTTGAAAAGTAATAGGGATCCTTATAGCCTACGCGATAAGCCACTTCTTTGATTGACATTTCCGGGTTCATTTTGAAAAATTCGTCCGCTTTGTCTAATTTCATGTCGATTTGGAATTGTTTAAAACTCTTTCCTGTCAGTTTTTTAAATTTATGAGAAAGACTGGACTGGCTTTGAAAGAGAATAGAAGATGCCTCAGTCAAATCCAATTGTTCTTCTATATGAGATTGGAGATAAGCCAGCAAAGGCTGAATAGAACTGCTGCTGTAAAGGTCCACCATATGGCGATACAGAATATGATCAACAAGAACTTTGAATAATTTTAATATATTTAAAGCATACATTTCTGGGAAATAAGGTGTCTTTAAAAAAGCTGCTTCGAGTTCATCTGTTCCGATCTTTTCTGCCCATTGTTTTCGAATGCTCGTGCCAAGCGGTTCCCGGGAAATACGAAACTGGCCGATCATAAGATAACCAATCAAATTGTCCTCTATATGAATAGGAATTATCGCTTCCGTCATACCCCCATGACATTGATAACGGATCATCTTTTTATCGATCAAGGCTTTAGATCTCATTTTCTCATCCAGATTCAGGCAGATGGATTCGTAATCCAATCGTTGACGCAGCAGAGAACAATATTGACAAAGCCCTTTTCGTTTCCCTACCTTCAATTCTTTTCCTTCTATCGAAAAAAAAGCAATCCGAATATCAAACAGGTCAGTGAAGATATCCAAAATATCCTGAACTTCCTTGCGAAATATGTATTTCATAGGGTATCTCATGCCTTTAAGTATATCCAAATCTTGCAATAAAATCCATTATTTTTGCAAATATGTCTATTTTATTTGCGGTGATTTCGCCTATACTGAATTGAAAAAGGTCGCATCTTGAAGCAGACATTTTTCATTAGCTATAATTAGCTGTTCAAAATTTCAACGACGAGAAAAATCCTGATTGGTATGGGACTTACAAAAAGAGAAGTGGTAAAATTGGTACTGGAAGGGGAAAAGCCGCCCTATGTTCCCTGGTCGTTTAAATTTACTCTTGAGGCAAGAGAACGTTTAGTTCATCATTACCAAACGTGTGATCTTGACGGAAGCCTGGACAATCACTTCGTGACATTAGGTAGTGATATAGGCTTCTTTGAAGAAATCGAAAAAAATCATTTTCAGGATGTTTTTGGTGTGGTTTGGGATCGTACAATTGATAAAGACATTGGAAATATTAAAGGTGTGACTCTGCAAGAGCCGAATTTGACCCGTTACACATTTCCTGATCCCTTAGATCCTCGTTTTTTTGAGAATATCGAAGAAAAAATTGCCCGCTATTCGGATAGTTTTCGATTATTTGAAATCGGGTTTTCCTTGTTCGAGCGTGCCTGGTCTCTTCGAGGGATGGAAAATCTGATGATTGATTTTATCGACCATCCGGAATTTACCCACGAATTGATGGCGGCGATTGCCGACTACAATATTAACCAAGTGAAAGAAGCGGTCAAATATGATATCGACGCGGTGTATTTCGGCGATGATTGGGGCCAGCAGCATGGCTTGATTATGGGGCCGCATTTCTGGCGTGAATTCATTCTGCCGCAAATTCAGCGCATGTATCAAGTTGTTCATGATGCGGGCAAATATGTTTTTATCCATAGCTGCGGGGATGTGGATGAGTTATTTGATGATTTGGTTGAAGCGGGTGTGGATTGTTTTAACCCGTTTCAGCCGGAAGTGATGGATGTGTACTCTTTGCTGGACCAATACCGCGGGAAACTGGCATTTCACGGCGGACTCTCAATACAGAAGACGCTGCCTTTTGGCACCGTCAAGGAAGTTCAGGCCGAATCCCGTCGACTCCTGCAAGCGGGACTGCGGGGTGGATTGATCTTTTCGCCGTCACACGCGGTCGAAGGGGATACTTCGTTAGAAAATATGCTGGCTTTTATTGAAGAAGCCAAGTCTCAGTCGGGCTATATTACCTAAGAAAAGGTGCTTCGTAAAATGATGGATGTTCAATTGGTTCCAAAAGCAAGTTACTGTGATTAAAATCCGGCAAGTCCAGTGTGAAAAGTAATCATTCGATTTTATAGGTGACTAAAAACGAAAGGAAACGGCAATGTTACGATTCAAGCGAGCAATGATTATCACAATGATTCAGATAAGTTTGCTCAGTATTGTGTTCGGTCAGCGTAATGACTGGGAGAATCCGGAAATCATCGGCAGAAATAAAGAAGCGGGTCACTGTACGGCGATGCCTTACGAGACCAAAGAGCAGGCCATCAAGGATCTTCGCTATCAGTCGCCTTACTATACGTCGCTCAACGGCAACTGGCGGTTCAACTGGGTTGAAAAGCCGGCGGACAGACCGATGGATTTTTACAGGGTCGATTTCGATGTCAATGACTGGGATTTTCTGCCGGTTCCGAGCAACTGGCAGATGCACGGCTACGGCACACCGATCTACCGCA
>CAZNET010000058.1:0-10736 GCA_964571885.1 uncultured Pirellulales bacterium | reverse complement strand
GGCGAAACGGTGAGGACAACTCGCCGCGCGGAGGGCCAACGGTATAAACTTTTTTTCAGCGGTACGGTCAGAAATCCTCAACTTGATGTTGAAAAAATCCTGGAAGATCAGCTTAAAAAGCAATTGATCGACAGAGGATTAAGAGAGATATTCAAGAATCTCTAATTACTATTTCTGTTCGCGGATAAATCTTTGAATTCTCCGAGTATCGAATCGATGGAGGAAGTCGGTTTTGGTTCCATGGTAGGATACATCGATATCGCTGAAATTGTTTGCCTGTTTTGAATTCGTGCCGTGAAGTGAAATGCCGGCCGTTCTGCAGTAGTTGATATTATTGCCGGTGACGACATTATTGCTGCAGGTAGAATCCTCATAAATACCGTAGTCCATCGGCAGGACGTTGCCCCAGTTAAAGACCGCATTGCCCGCGACGGTAATCCCTTTGGTTTCATTTAAGAGGTTGATGCCGTTTTTGATATATTGATCCCAGTCGAGATCATTGGGCGTTTTCAGCAGATATGCCCAGCGTTCTTTATCCGGATCGAAAAGGTTGACAGAGCCTGAGTCGATGACATTATTGCCGGTGAGGGTGCCCCAGGTGACATTTTTCAGGACAATCCCGTGACCTTCTTGCCAGCAGAAGATATTACTTGATAAATTGATTTCATGCGAGTCTTCAACAACCACGGCATCGTTTTGTATCTGGTAGGTTCTGCAGCCGGAAACGAGAATGCTGTTGCTGCCGTTTGCAAAGTGAAATGCGATCCCCCCGGTTTGATAAACTTCACACGCAATGATATTGATGACTAAGGAGTCGTTCGCTCTGATACCCTCACCGCCGGCGTAGATAATGCAGTTAGTAATCAGGTTCGGCACGTAATCGCCGCCTCTGCCTTTTCTGTCCAGACCTTCGAGATAGATCGCGCTTATACCGATATTTGCGAATTTACACCCTCTTATCTCACACAGAAAAGAGCGATCGCCTAAATGAATACCGTGTTCTTTGAGGTTCAAACAGAAAACATCCTTGAATTGACAGTCGCCGCAGTGTTTGGCTTTTATCCCTGTTTTGGCATTTGGATTATCCGGTGCTGCTTTAATGGATAAATTGCTGATGGAGACGCGATCCAATACGGATAGTGAGAAAGCGTTTCCCGTTTTGTGTTCATCATCTATCCACAGTTCGGTGGCCGGACCGGAACCTTTTAGCTGCACTTTGCTTTTAAGGTTAATTTGATCCTTGAGAATATATTTGCCGCTCAATAACGTGACGTCGCCTCCCTGTTCAGGCAGGGTGTCTATGGCATACTGGATTGCTTCGTCGGCATGGGTAAAAAAGATTTTGTCGTCCTGATCGATTTTATTCTGCACAACGGTTCTTTCAGGCATTTGATAGATGATAAAGGATTGTCGGGACATCAAATCCATGTCGTCATTTTTGTTATAGGCGATCTCCGAACAGCTTGCGATAAATAAAGAGCTCGTCAATAGTATTGTCACTGCAATTGCCTTTTTCATAATGGCTATCCTAAATCATCTTTGAGATTCAATGAATTTTTCTGTTACTTTGACATCGAACGACTGAAAAGCTTTTGACCGTCCGCCGATATAGGAGCGTGGAGCGAATACGACATTATTCGCCGACACCGAGCCATTGCCGTTGGAAACAATGCCTTCTTCGCAGAAATTGATATTATTTGCGCTGAATATGTTATTGGAGCAGTATTTATCTTCTTCGATAGCGGCCTTCATAGGCGGACAGACCGGCCAGTTGAAGATCGCATTGCCGGTAACCGTTATTCCTCTGCATTTTTTCCTGAGCCAGATGCCGTTTTTCAATTCAATCTTTTTATCTTCAGGCGGTAAAAACGTAAACTGGCGTGTTTCATTAGGGTCTTTTGGTTTGATGCTCGGATCGTAAACGTTGATACTGCCGGTGTCGATGATTTCATTGGCTGTGACAGTGCCCCAGGTGACATTTTCCAGCACGATTCCATGTCCCTCATGCCAGCAAAAAATATTGCTCGATATATTGAGTTCGTTAGATTTTTCCACAACAACCGCATCGCCTTGAATCTGAAAGGTTCTGCAACCTGAAAGGATGACGCTGTTGCTGGTTTCGTGAATGTAGAACGCCTGTTTTTTTGTCTGATAGACCTGACAGGCTACGACGTTTACAACGATCGCGCGTTTTAGTTCGATACCGATGTTACCGCCGTAAACAATACAGTTTGTCACCAGGTTAGGGACATAGTCACCGCCTCTGCCGCCTCGTTCAAAATGGTCCAGTAAGATGGCGCTTTTACCTATATCCGCCAATTTACAGCCTCGAATCTCACAGAGAAATGAATTATTTCGCACCCAGATACCATATTCTTTTAATCCTAAACAAAATACATCTTTGATCTGGCTATCGCCGCAGTGATCGAACAGGATACCGACTTTTGTATTTGTATTGTTTTTGGGAGCCTTGATCGATAGATTTGAAACAACGGCACGGTCAATTGTGTCACCAGAAATCGCGATACCGGTTTTGTGATTCTCACTCATGATCAGCGATGTCCCCGGCCCGGAACCTTTCAGGCTGATTCTGCTTTTGAGATCGATCTGATCTTCGAGGATGTAATCGCCGTTTTGCAGCAGGATCTCACCGCCGACTTTTCCGAGTTGCTCGATTGCATAGTAAATAGCTTTTTCAGTTTTGTCGAACGATTTTTCCTGACCATCAATGAATCCACGGACAATAACCGAATTATCTTTTTGGTAGATGATATAAGATTGACTGATTTGGCCGGCAGTGACTATTGTTAATGTTGCGGCAAAAATGGTAATTATTAATATTAAATTTTTCTTCATGACTATGACCGATCCTTTCGTAAATCGAGTATTATTTTCGTGTTTGTTCTAAAAACGCATCGACTTTATCTCTTGTAAATGGTTCTAATAATTGTGTGGGTTTATCTTTTTCTTTTTGAAAGGGTCCTTTCCATGCTTCGGTGTAAAACTTTCTTATGCCAAGATTTTTATCGACGATCGTATTTGTTCCTTTTGAAAGGACTGCCTTGTTATCATAGAAATTTATCGCATTGTTTGTGATCTGGTTGTCTTTGCAATCGCCTGATTCGTAGATGCCGTTGATCATCGGCTTATGGCCGTCGCCCCAGCAGAACAGCGTATTGCCGGTGACCTGTACGCATTTTGTATCGGTATGCATTTTAATCCCATAAGCGGTTGCGTCGACGTTGCCGTTTTCGTCATAGTAACCGACTCCGCCGCTGTCGATAATTTCATTGCCGCTGATAACTGCCCATGTGACATTATTAATTTCGATGCCTGTGCCTTTATGCCAGCAAAAAATATTACTGGAAATGTTTAGCTCATGTGAACTCTTGGCATAAACGGCTCCTCTAAAACATTGATAGGTTCTGCATCCGGTAATTAATGTACTATTCGATCCGTTGAGAAAGAAACCATATTGTTTGGGTTGGTAGGCAATACAGCCTACGAAATTCGTACAGATGCAGTTATCTAACTGAAAGGCATTACCGTTATCTCCTAAGCTTGTGCATCCAATGACAAGATTCGGAACAAAGTCACCGCCTCTTCCTTTTCCCTTCCATGTGTTCGTATCAAAAAAGATACCGGCTTTATTATTTCCTGATGTTGTTGTATTAACGATTTTGTTCATAAAGGAATTATTGCGGGTCCATATTCCATAAGCAGAGAAATCTCTTGCATAAATGTCTCTGACTTCACAATCGCCCGCCTGATCCAGAATGATTCCAGCCGATCGGCCGTGACTTTTGATGCCTTGTAATGTTAAATCACAAATGACGATTTCTTCTTTTGTATCAATTTTTAAAATGATCCCGTCTTTGTTTTCATTGCCTAATTTCAATACGGTGGCTCTGCCGGAGCCGGTAATTTTACAGTGACTTGGAACATCGAGCGGTTTGTTAATAATATAAGTGCCGTTTTCGATTTTCAATTCGCCGCCATTGGCTTCGAGTTGTTTCAGGGTTGATTGGAATACTGTCGCCGAATCAGGATTTTTGATGAGAATGTCGTTGATCACTCTGCCTCTTGCTATCGTATAGGTTCCCTGCTGATAGATAAAGTATCCCTGATTAACCTGATCTGCATGAACAGAAGTAACCATCATCATTATCGATACTAATTTTATAAAGAGTTTTATTTTAAGGAGCATTACTAATCCTTCTTATTATTAAACAATATTATTATTTTTGGAGGTATTGTTGGCCGGGCAGGATGGGCCAGGCTTTGGGATGGGCATAATGGCTGAAATATCGATCGTTGGTTTGTCTGATCCACTGACTTAATAAGTCGCGATGCTGCTGCAGGATGTCATTGTATCTGGCTTCGACGGTCAGATCGACCAATTCACCGGGGTCGTTTTCCATATCAAAAAGCTGTTCTCGGTTTTTACCGCGGTGGTACATAATGTATTTGTATTTTTTTGTTCTGATCATTCGGCCATGGACATTGTTATCGAATTTCGTTTCGCTAACGACAAAGTCACGCCATGTGGAAACGTTTTTTCCTTCCGCTAACGGCCGCAGGCTCAATCCTATTCTATCTTTAGGGGCCGTGACAGAAGCATAATCCAGAACTGTCTGAAAAATGTCGATGCCGTTGCTGGCTAAGTGATCTTTGTCGATATGACCCGGCTTTGTTTTGCCTTTGAAACTGACGATGAGCGGAACCCTTGCTGACTCCTCATAGAAGACATGCTTTTGGTTCCATTGATGCGCCCCCATGCCGTCGCCGTGGTCGCTGGTAAATATAACCACGGTATTTTTGTCGAGACCGCTGTTTTTCAGGCCTTCGAGGATTTTACCGATCTCGGCATCAACTTTTTCCACCAGTCTGTAGTAAGCATGTCGATAGCGGCGCCAGTCGTCGGGTTTGTAAACCGAGGCTCGGTAGATGTGTGTATGGTTCATCCGCAGGTCATCGACTGCTTCGGGTTCGTATTGAGGTATCGCGTAATTGAAAGGTAAATTCGGGCATTTTTCTACAGGAGCTTTTTTAACCGGTCCCCACGGCAAGGCTTCATCGCGAGAATATTCACAGATGTTATGCGGATTATCGAATGACGCGACCATAAAGAAGGGTTTCTTGTGTTCTTGTTTGAAATACTCAATACATTTATCGGCCAGCAGCCAGTCAGAAAAACCGCATATCTTCTTAAAGCCGTCACCAGTTTGTACGCTTATGGATGGAATATGCCATTTACCGCCGTAAACCGGTTCGTATCCGGCTGCGCTTAGCAGTTGGGCTAACATTTTCTGGTGGTATTTTTTTGATACGCGCTGATTATTTTCAGTGATCCCGACTTGGTGGGGCATCAATCCGGTAAAGACTGAGGACCTTGACGGGGTGCATAACGGATAGGTGCAGTAGGTTTTTTCGAAAACGACACCTGTTTCAGCCAGGCTGTCCATTGCCGGCGTTTTGACGTCCTTATTTCCAACGCAGCTCATCGCACCGGCGAACTGCTGGTCCGTCATAATTAAAAGTATATTAGGTTTTTGGCCGAATTTTAATTGGTTCGAAGCAAAAATTGGCTGGCTTAATTGTGTAAATCCAATACCGGCTATACCGGCCCCGCATAAACGAAGGAATAGTCGTCTGTTCATAAAACACTCCATTTATAAAGACAATCTTCAGCAGTAATTTCTTAACAAATTAATGCAATTAATTCAATGATTTCTCTTAGAATATTAATTTGCATACATCTATGATGAAATACAAGCCGAAGCCCAGCAATGCTAATGCGCATATTTTCAGTACAATTCGATGGAGTTGCTGGCCGATCAGTTGTGTTCCTTTATGGCTCGCCCATGACAGGACTGTCAGCCAGACGCAGTCGGTGAGCCAGTGCACGACGGCGAAAATAGCAAACGCCCAGATACCGTAGCTTCGGGCGTTGATGGCCAGATTCAGACCGATCGTTGACCACCAGATGAGGAAATAAGGATTCGAAGCTGACAAATAGATACCGGCAAGAACGGGATTGTTCATACGTGATTTCTTGTCCGGATTTTGATCTTTTTTCGTATCGATGTACATTGTGTATGCCATGTAAATAAGAATCATACCGCCGAGAAGGCCGATAACGACTTGAGCAATATCGGATTTTAATATAATGTCAAGACCGGACATGATCAGGATGATCAGGGGTATCTCGATCAGGCCGTGACCCAAAGCCAGCTCAAGGCCTGCCCAGCGGCTTTTGGTTCCCAGTGATATCGTGGTCGCTGTCACCGGTCCGGGCTGCATCGCGCCGGAACAGGAAATGACAAATACGCTTATATAAAAAAAGAAAAGATCCATTTCAATACATTCATTCACCGATGATCTTGACCAGCAGCCTTTTCTTGCGCTTGCCGTCGAACTCATAATAGAAGATATGCTCCCATGGGCCAAGGTGGAGTTTGCCGTCGGTAATGGCCACCACAACTTCTCGACCCATGACCTGCCGTTTCATGTGAGCGTCGGCGTTGTCTTCAAAACCGTTATGCTGATACTGTGAATAGGGTTTTTCCGGAGCGAGTTTTTCGAGCCAGACTTCATAGTCGTGATGCAGGCCGGATTCGTTGTCGTTGATAAAGACGGACGCGGTGATGTGCATCGCGTTGACCAGCACAAATCCGTCCTGAACACCGCTTTGCTCGACCAGCTGTTCGACTTCGTTATGAATCGAGACAATCGCTCTGCGTGTCGGGGTATTCATCCAAATTTCTTTTGTCAGTGTTTTCATATTATATCCTCCTGAAATTCAGACATTCTCATTAAGAAGTTTATTATAGACCGATTCGATGGTATCGACCATTGTTTCGGGCGCGAATTTGTCTTTTACGAAATCGCGGCCGTTTCGGCCTAACTGTTTGCGAAGATTTTCATTTTCGATCAGCTCAGTGCAGGCGTCGATCAATTGGGTAACATTTTTCGGTTCGATCAGTCTGCCGGTGTTTTCGTTAACGACTTCTCTTGCTCCATCGACATCGAAACTGATGGCGGTTTTGGCGCAGAGCATCGCCTGGGGAAGCGTCCTTGCCAGTCCTTCACGCAGTGAACAGTGGACAAGAATATCCGAAGCATGAATTGCCAGGGGGACTTCGTCGGGCTGGATAAGCCCGGTGAATCTGAATCGATTTTTCATGCCGAGTTCTTTGATCTGCTGTTTGTAAAAGTCGGATAAATTTCCATCGCCGACGAATAACCAGATCGTATTTTCAAAACGCTTTGACAGTTCTCTGGCCGATTCGATGATATAGTCGTGTCCCTTCAGCTCGAACAGCCGGGCGATGGTGACAAGGACCACGGCGTCGGCGGGTATATCGTATTTTTCGCGAAAGGCCTGTATTTCTTGGTCGTTGTAGTCACGCAGGAAATTTTCTTCGTCAATGGCCGAATAAGCGGTCGTGAACATCTCTTTTCTGCCGATCCCTGCCGCCAAGGCCTGATTTGTCATAGCGTCTGCCACGCATAGAAAGGCATCGGTTTTTTTAGAGGCCTGTTTTTCAATGGTGATATAGAATTTGTTCAGCAGGGGGTTTTGATAGGGATGAAACGCAAGGCCGTGGATAGTGTGTACCACCGCGGGTCTGTGTGGTGTCCATTTATCCTTCAATGCATAGCCAGCGTATCTTCCGAGAATACCCGCCTTGGCCGAATGGGTATGAACGACATCGGGCTTAAGCCCCTGTAAGAGTTCTTTAAAATGAATATAAGCGGCGTAATCCTTAAAAGGCTCGATCTCTCTACGGAGTTTATCAACAACGATAGTATTATATTTTTGCTTCTTGGTTTGCTCGAACAGGTCGCCCTCCGGCCCGATAGCCGGGCCGGTGATCAGCGTGACATCGTGTCCCCGCTCAGCTAAAAGTTTAACCGTAATCAGCGTATTTTCCTGAGCACCCCCAAGGATGAGCCGAGTTATTATGTGAACGATTTTCATGATAACGAGACAGGAGGAAGGAGGCAGGAGACAGGAGATTTATTTTCACAACGCAAACTTATAATCATGTGTTATTTCCTTTGTTTGTGATCACTTTTTAATGTTTTTAGAATATGAATACAGTATTTTACTAATTTCATCGCACAGGTTCAATAGTTCGGTTGTTTTGCCGTAATTTAAGTCATTTATGAGTATTAAATAGTACCTTTATTCTTCAAGAGATGATTATGCAATATTGAACATTCTTTTTTTGTCGTTGTCTGTTTTTCTTTTATATCCTTCCACGATATTCGCAGGGACAGAAACAGCGGCTCTTTTGATCTGTGATGTTAGTCCGAATATCTCATTTCTTGGGAATTGGCTGCTCACGCGATAGATATTTAAGACACACTGGCGGGCTTTCTGCCAAACGATTAAATTAGTAAAACATTTGGATTTTTCCATTTTATTGTGTCTCCAGTCTCCTGTTTACAGTCTCCTTTTCGTATTTAATCCACATCAGACACAGGCCCTGGGGCGGGGCGATGGGGCCTGCGGCGGTTCTGTCTTTTGCTTCGAGAATTTCGGTTATTTTCTCGGATGGGTATCTGTTTTGGCCTATATCGACCAGTGTGCCCGCGATGTTTCTGACCATGTTATATAAAAAGCCGTCGCCTTCGATATCCATGTAAACCCAGTGATCGTTTGACGCGACGGTGCAGTTAAAAACTTCTCTTACCGAGCTTTCACGGTTGTCTTTGGCCGAGGCGAAGGATTTGAAATCGTGTCTGCCGATGAGCAGTCCGGCGGCCTTATCCATCGCGGCGATATCGAGCTTGGCCGGTATGTGCCAGCAGCGGCGGATATCGAGGACCGGTCGGGTTCGGCCGGTGTAAAAGGTATAGCGGTAGAGCTTGGTGGTGACGTCACCGATCACGTCGAATTTTGGGCCGACTTCAACGGCTTTGGTTATAACGATATCTGCGGGCAGTCTGTCGGAGATCGCGCGGGCAAAATTCTCGGTCGGGATCGGTGAATCGACGGTGATCAGGGCGGATTGGCCCAGTGCACTGACGCCGGCGTCGGTTCTGCTTGCTCCGTGGACGGTGGTTTTTCTGCCGAGAAGATCGGTCACAACGCGATTGAGTTCACCCTGAATGGTTCTTTTGCCTGGTTGAACCTGCCAACCGGAGTATCCGCTGCCGTCGTACTGGATTGTTAGTTTGATTTTTCGTTCGGACATCGAAGCCGATTATAACAGCTTTTCGGCGATCTGGACAGCGTTTAATGCCGCTCCCTTTCGTAACTGGTCACCCGCCACCCAGAGATTAATGCCGCGGTTATCCGGAATCGATTCGTCCTGGCGGATCCTGCCGACAAAAATATCGTCCTGGCCGGTCGCGTCGATCGGCATCGGGAAGCGGTTGTTCTTGCGGTCGTCCATAATCGTCACACCCGGTGCTGTGCTCAGCAGATCACGGACCTGATCGGGCGTGATCGGATCGGTGAATTCGAGATTAATACTTTCACAGTGGGCTCTTAAAACCGGAATACGAACACAGGTACAGGTGATATGAATCGTTGAGCAGTCAAATATTTTCTGGGTTTCTTTGACCATTTTCATTTCTTCGGTGTTGTAGCCGTTTGGTGCGAGGTCCGAGTTGTGATTGAAGCAGTTAAAGGCGATCTGATAGGGGAAGGCTTCGCAGGTCGGTTTCTTGCCATCGAGGATGTCTCTGCTTTGCTGTTCGAGTTCGAGCATCGCCGCCTGCCCGGCTCCGCTTGCCGCCTGATAGGTGCTGACAATCATGCGCTTAACCGGGTTAGCTTTGTGCAGCGGCCAGACCGGTACGATACCGATGATGGTCGAGCAGTTCGGATTGGCGATGATACCCTTATGATTGGCGATAGCCTCGGCATTGATCTCCGGTACCACCAGCGGAACTTCCGGGTCCATACGGAACGCCGAGGAATTGTCCACGACCACAGCGCCCGCTTCGACGGCGGCCGGGGCGAATTGCTTACTGCGTGAGCCCCCGGCGCTGAATAACGCAATATCGATGTCCTTGAAGCTGTCTTTTGTCAGTTCCTCTACGACGTATTCTTTGCCTTTAAATCCGATGACTTTTCCTTTTGATCTGCTGCTGGCGAGCATTTTCATTGAAGTAAAGGGAAAATCTCTTTGTTCGAGGATCTGCAAAAATTCCTGACCGACAGCCCCGGTCACACCTGCTATAGCGACATTACAACTCATATTTTCTTCTCCATTATTGTTCACATAAATAAAGGCAGTCAAGTAACTTAGACTGCCCCATTAACTATTCCAATTTTAACCGAAACTGGATTATACAGTTTTTTTGTCGGAAATGCAACAGTCAAATTCAGAAAAATTTTTGATTGTATTTCTCAATTTTGCATACGTGATTTCAAGGCATTGCGTTCGTTCTCTTGTCGTCTTTTTCAGGAAGTAATTTTGTTTATCGTTTTTAGGTGGTTATTTTCTATTTTTGCCGATATAATTAAAAAGTACAGGTTTTTGTCGTTTATTGAAGTGTTATGACTAAAAATATCGCGATACTTGGTTCCACCGGTTCAATCGGCACAAACGCACTTAAGGTGATCGAACAGCTTGGCAGCGATTACCGGGTGTTTGCCCTTAGTGCGCACAATAATGTCGAGTTGCTTGTTGAACAGGTTAAAACTTTCAGGCCGAAAATTGTCGCGGTAACCAACCCCGAGCGGGTCGGTGAATTTCGAGAACTGGCAGGCGATC
>CAZNET010000057.1:696-10756 GCA_964571885.1 uncultured Pirellulales bacterium | reverse complement strand
AATTGACACCCCAGGATAGTTGAGGGTGGGTTTTTAAGGTCCATTTTGTGCCGTCAAAAACGGCAGTTGCCGCCTCGGCTTTGTGGCTTCCCGCAGCCAGCAGGCGGCCCCGAGTGGTTATCAACAGGGCTGTGGGCGAATCCATAAGACCGTCCTCAGTGCCGTATTGTACCCATTTGCTGCCGTCAGTAACAACCGCTTTTCGATCAACGGAGATAAACCATTTTTTTCCCTGATTTGTCTCACACTGAAAGTTAAGGCCTTCGTAAGTTTTCCAGTGGGGGCTTGCATAGTCACATGCGGATAGGTAACCTCCCTCGCCTTTTTCAGCGATCCATAAAGCCGAATCCCTGGATTCGAACATGATAAAATCCCCGGCAGGCAACACTGTCTCTGGATATTTATAGATGTTCCATTTTCCGTTTTTATAGGTATGCAGCGTTCCCGATGCACTCACTAAAAGAGTTCCGTTTTGCTTCTCAAGGAGCGTGGTTATGTCGTCATTTCCTCCGAAATCTCTCAGAAATGTATGGGTCCATTTTTCAGTAACGGGATCGTATCGGTTCAGCCCCGCATTGGAACTAAGCGTTCCGGTCCAAATTGCCCCGTCTTTTGTCTGGGTTATCACAGGCCACAAAGTAGTCACCAGCCCATCCCTTTCGTCAAAGAGCCGCCACGCGGAAGGATCGTCCTGTGGCTTTTTCGGGTCATATCGCACGATCATTCCCTCCAGCAGGCCGAACCAGATATTGCCGCCGCTGTCTTCATAAATATAATAAGGCCAGAATCTTTGATAGCATTGTTCATATTTGCGGTGGGTAAGATTGACCTCAAACGGTTTTGAAATGCCGTCTCTTTTTATCAGCAACCGGGTAACATGCCCAATGGGATCATGAAATTCCCATTCCCAGATGCATGTTGGCGGCATGCCTTCGATGACCTGGTCGCCTGTCTTCAGGCCGGCACGGTCGGCCGGACTGTTCGGCGCAATTGCGACAATGACATCACCTGCTACGTATAATCCCGCTCCGTGGGTAGGTTTGGGGGCCGCCGCTTTGTCCGGGACAATGTAAAAATCCAACTGGGGCGCAAGTTTTGAAATTCCTTCTACCATGAGCCGGGTGGTATAACAGGTGACTTTACCGTCTTTCAGCCGCAGGGCACATAACGGATTGCCTGCCCAGATACTGCCGTCGGAAGACTTGATAAGACTATCGACCCGCCATTTGAACTGGCCGGGCTGAGGAAATACCAGCTCCCATTTTTCATTAGAAAATTTATAGATACCGTTATGATGAGAGACCGCGTAGATGCCGTCATCGGCCACACAAATACTGGATACAATAGTATCCGGCAAACCCTCCTCTGAGGCGTACCGCTTCTGCGTGATCCCATCATACCGCAATGCCCCGTTCGACGTACCCAACCAGATCGCTCCATCCTGCGATTGGGTCATACAATAAATCGACTGATTACTCAGGTCGGAAAAAGACCGCCATCGCCAGGGTTCCAGCAGGGGATCGGGCTGTTGGGGTTGATAGGAGCTGATTGCGGTGGTTAACGAGACAAATGGTATCAAAAGTAAATAGAACACTAACAGTATTCCACGAGTCGTAACTAATGTTCTAAGCATGTTTTACACCCGCTTGTTATAAAAATTTATACCTACTCTAATTAATACTTATTATAGCTTAATTGAATAAAAAAATCAATGATTTCTATAATTTTTTACGAGCCCGGATTAATTTCTTTTTTCGTTCTGGATTTATTGGCATTGACTGATACTCGTGAGTTAAATATAGTTGTAAGTGCTTAAAGAATAAAGAGTAATTTAGGGGAATAAGAAATTGGTGCTGGAAGAATTATTAAAAAGTATTCCGCAGGTTTTGAAGGTTGCCGATGCCCGCCGGCAGATTCGACAGGCGAATAGTCAACATCGGACAAGGATTGTCGTTTTGGATGACGACCCGACCGGCTGTCAGACGGTTCACGATATATCGGTGCTGACCATCTGGACCGAGGAGATTTTAAGGCAGGCGCTCGAAGAAGATTGTTTTTACATTTTGAGCAATTCCAGGGCCTGTACGGAACAGCAGGCGATGCAGATCAACCGTGATATCGGCAAATCACTGGCACATCTTGTCGAAAAGAATAAACTGAAAGTCGTCAGTCGCAGCGATTCGACATTGCGGGGACATTTTCCGGCCGAGACCGATGTGTTGTCTGAAACACTGGGGCCTTTTGACGGGATCATTATCACGCCTTATTTTAAGGCGGGCGGGCGGCTGACGGTAAACGATACGCACTACGTTCTTCAGGGTGATATGTTGACACCCGCCGATCAGACCGAATTCGCGAAGGATCCGGTTTTCGGTTTCTCGACTGCTCATCTGCCTTCGTGGATCGAGGAAAAATCTCAGGGCCGATGGAAACAAGGGGATGTGCTCTGCGTCTCTCTGAGTGACATCAGAACAGGCGGACCTGAGCGGGTGTGTGAAAAGCTGATGAAAGCCGAACGCGGCCGGCCCATTGTCTTCAATGCACTTTGCGATGAGGACATGGAAGTGGCGGTACTGGGATTATGTAAGGCAGAAGCAAATGGTAAACATTTTCTGTATCGAACAGCGGCTTCGTTTGTGAAAATCCGGGCAGGCATCGACGATTGGCCGCTGTACCGGCCGGCGGAGCCGAAGGGGCCGGGGATTGTCCTGGTCGGTTCGTTTGTGCAGAAATCGACCGATCAGTTGAACTACCTGCTCGAACATGCGGAGATCAGGTCATTGCAAATTGAGATCGCAAAAGTCCTGGTCGATGATGACAAATCGTATTTCAATGGCTGTGTTAAACAAATTGATGACACGTTGGCAGCAAAAGAAAATATGGTCATCTATACCGAACGAAACTACGCTTTGAAAGGAAGCGGCGATCAGCGGTTGGAGGCGGGTAAACGTATTTCAGATTTTCTTTCCGACCTAATGGTTGCGATCCGAACCGAACCGGAGTTTATTATCGCCAAGGGCGGGATTACGTCACACGAAGTCGCCCGCAGGGGTCTGGGTGTCAAAAAAGCCATGGTGCTGGGGCAGATCCTGCCAGGCGTTCCGATCTGGAGACTGGGAAGCGAGGCACGTTTTCCTGAGATACCCTATGTTGTCTTCCCGGGCAATGTCGGCGGCGTCGAAGCCGTATTTGAAGCATTTAAAATATTAAATGATGGAAATTAGGGATTGATACTGTTTTTCAGTTCTATTAAGCTATTTATTTTTAGTCTTAGTTTTGGTGGAAAGGTATGGATAACTATAAAATCGCAGTGATACCCGGTGACGGCATCGGCCATGAGATTGTACCTGCGGGCGTGAAGGTACTTGAGGCAGCGGGTGAAAAGTTCGGGTTTTCTTTTTCATTTGATTTTTTTGAATACGGTGCGGGCTATTACAAGAAGAACGGCGTTTTCATGCCGGCCGATGCGCTGGATAAACTCAAAACCTATGATGCTCTTTATTTCGGGGCGGTCGGTCTTGCGGATGTCGATGACACGCTGCCGGCCAAGGAATTCACGTTTAAGGTTCGGGTCAGTTTCGATCAGTATGTCAATTACCGGCCTTCGCGTCTGCTGGGCGGTATTGAAAGTCCGTTGCGGAATAAAACACAGAAAGATATCGATTTTGTGGTGATCCGCGAGAACACCGAGGGCGAATTCGTGCAGTGCGGCAATTTTGTCCGGCCTGAATTTCCAGAGGGCCTGGCGACCGAGACCAGCATCTTTACCCGTCAGGGGATCAGCAGGATCGCTCATTACGCTTTCAAGCTTGCTCGGAAACGCCGGAAGCGCGTTACCAATGTCACCAAGTCCAATACCCTGATCCACAGTCTGGCGTACTGGGACCGGGTGATCGATGAGATCGCAGTAGAGTACACGGATGTCGAGTTCCATAAAATGTATGTCGATAACGCCTCGGCGAATTTCGTACTGCATCCGGAGAAATTTGATGTGATACTAACGACTAATATGATCGGTGACATCTTAAGCGATCTTGGGGGCGCGATCACGGGCAGCCTTGGTCTGGGGCCCAGCGGGAACATCAATCCGGAAAAGAAATTCCCGTCCATGTTCGAGCCGATCCACGGCTCAGCGCCGGATATCGCCGGGCAGGGGATCGCCAATCCCGTCGGGCAGATCTGGTCTGGTGCTTTAATGCTCGAGCACCTCGGCCAGAAAAAAGGCGCTAACGCGATTGTCTCTGCGATCGAAAAAACGATGACGCAGGGCCTGCTGCCGGTTGACCTGGGAGGTTCTGCGGGTACCGAGGAAATAGCGCAATCGGTCATCAAAAATATAAACGAATCTTAACGTTAAGGAAGATGATGTCACGGACTATCGATTTGACATTGACACTAAAAAAAGGCATGCGGGGCGTGGATTACGAATCGGCAAAGACCCTGGATCAGGACGGCTGGAATGCGATGACGCTGCATTTATACAGTCACTGTGGAACGCATATGGATGCGCCGCCTCATTTCGGGATTGCCGGCGAGACGATCGACACGATCGCGGTCGAGCGGTTCGTCGGGCCGGCCTGGCTGGTGAAATTGGAAATAACAGAAGATAATCAGTTGATCACCATTGACAATCTGGGTGACATGGCACAGAAGGTCCAGCCCGGGGACAGTCTGCTCATCCGGACCGGCTGGAGTGATTTTGTCAGCGAGCCGAAATACCGTGACAAGGCGCCGAGGATTGACCTTGAACTGGCGAAGTGGTGCGGTGAAAAAAAAATAAAGATGATCGGCGTGGAATCGCCCTCGGTAGCGGACGTGCATGATCACAGCGAATTGGCTTCGGTACACAAAGCCTTATTCGAAGCCAAGATACTCATTATCGAAGGATTGACAAATCTCGACGCAATCACCAAGCCGAAGGTTCAGTTGGTCGCATTGCCGCTGAAAATTTTTGAAGGTGACGGGGCGCCTGCCCGGGTAATCGCAATCGAAGATTGAATATACACAGACATTGTTTGTTAATACGATTTGACAGGAGAGCAGTATGGAACAAACGAAGCAGCGAATGACACGTCAGCGTTTTATTCTTATATCGGTTCTTTTTTTTCACAGCGTCAACACCTACATGGACCGTGCGTGCATCGCTTCGGCGGTCGATCTGATCAAACGCGACCTTTCGATCACCGGCGAGATGATGGGGTTGGTGCTTGGAATCTTTGCGATCGGTTACGCATTGTTCCAGGTGCCCGCGGGCTGGATCGCCGACAAGCTTGGCGCCCGCAAGGCCCTGACCATCGTGGTGACCGTCTGGAGCATGTTCACCGCCCTGACCGGCGCGGCCAGGAACGCTTTGCAGATGCTGGTGCTTCGATTCTTTTTCGGTGTCGGCGAGGCAGGGGCGTTTCCCGGAGCCGCTCAGGCGTTTTTCCGCTGGCTGCCGGTCAAAGAGCGCGGCATCGCTCACGGGATCAATTTTTCCGGCAGCAGACTCGGTGCGGCGCTGTCGCTGTTTCTGATGCCGTGGCTGATCGGCAAGATCGGCTGGCGATGGACCTTCGCGGTCAACGGACTGATCGGTGTGATCTGGGCGGCGGTGTGGCTGATCTGGTTTCGTGACAACCCCAAAGACAACAAACACATCAATAAAGAAGAACTGGAATATATCGAGCAGGGAAAAACCAGTGATTTTACCGCTTCGGTCAAAGCGTCATTCGCTGAAGTTTTTACATCGCTGAATATGTCACTGGCGATGCTGCAGTATTTCGCGGGCAATGTCACTTTCTTTATCTGCCTGAGCTGGCTGCCGTCCTATTTGAAAAATCAGTGGCCGAACGATCCCAAGGCGATTTATTTTTCCGCGGCGCCTTTGATCTTTGCGGCCTTTGCCAACTGGATCGCCGGCTCAATGGTCACCGGGCTTTATAACAAGGGATACCATGTCGGATCGCGAAGGGTCACGGCGATCGTCGGTTTCGCACTGGGTGTCATCGGATTATTACTGGCGACGCAGGCCGAAAGTCTTTACTTTTTCATCGCCTGTTTCAGCCTGGCCACATTCGGTGTGGACATGACACTGAGCCCGAGCTGGGCGTTCTGCAACGACATCGGCGGGGCCAGTTCCGGCGCGGTATCGGGCTCGATGAATATGGTGGGCAATATCGGGGCGGCGCTCAGCGCGATCCTGTTTCCGTTCTTCATCGACGAACAGACCGGCAGCGCCAATTCGTTTTTTGTTCTGGCGGCGGTTATCAATTTCATCGCCATTATCGCGTGGCTGTTTATGGATCCCAACCGCGTATCGGATAGAAAGCTGTCACCGTCGGTGATCCGCATTCGCTTTATCGCGATGCTGTCGGGTTTGTTTTTGCTGACGTTTGGGACAGTCGGCTACAAATTACTGGACTATTTGAAGAAACCCGAGGTCACAGAACAAATCGTCGAGCCGAATGAACCCAAAGAACAAAGTGAAGCCAATCTAATTGAAATTAAGTAATTGAGGTACAAGGATGGCCAATTATAAAGGTGTTTGCATCGGAGCGGGGTACTTCAGCGGTTTTCAGTACGATGGCTGGCGGCGGATACCGGAAGTTGAAATCACCGCGATGTGCAACCGCAATATGCAGCGGGCCAAATCGATCATGGAGACCTACGGCATAAAAAACCATTATACCGATTACCGGCAGATGCTGGAAACCGAAAAGCCCGACTTTGTCGATATCATCACGCCGCCGCCGACACATCTCGAGATGGTGACAACCGCCGCAGGAATGGGCATTGATATCATCTGTCAGAAGCCGCTGGCACCGACGTTCGACGAATGCAGGAAAATTGTCGAGGTCGCCAAGAAAGCGAACATCCGTTTCATGGTACACGAGAACTGGCGGTTCCAGCCGTGGTACCGTGAGATTAAAAAGCTGATCAAAGCCGGTGCCGTCGGTGACAAGCTGCACAGCATGAGTTTTCGTTCGCGGATGGGTGACGGCTGGGGCGAGAACGCCTACATTCCGCGTCAGCCGTATTTCAGAGACTATCCGCAATTGCTGGTGTATGAGAACGGCGTGCATTTTATCGACACCTACCGCTATCTGGCGGGCGAGATCAGGAAAGTCTATGCCGTCCTGAAAAAGCTCAATCCCGTGATCGCCGGTGAGGACAGCGGCATGGTTTTGTTTGAATTCGAGAACGGGGCGACCGGCCTGTGGGACGCGAATCGCTACAACGAGCCCAACTTCGACAATCCGCGCTATACCTTCGGCGAGATGCTGATCGACGCCGATGAAGGTTCGATCCGTCTCTATGCCGACGGCTCGATTACTGTTCAGCGTCTTGGCGAACCTGAAAAAAAGCATGACTATTCACCCTCGAGGCACGGCTTCGCGGGCGACTGCTGTTACGCGATCCAGCGGCACTTTATCGACTGCATGATCAGCGGTAACCAATTCGAGACCAACGGGAAAGAATACCTAAAAACCTGGGCCGTCCAGCAGGCCGTCTACGAATCCTCCGCCAAGGGTGCTGCTGTAACTGTTAAATCTTAAAAAAGGTGCGTTCAGCCTTAAATTCGGAAAGTTTTCAAGAAAAACCACCAAAATTGGAAAAATTTTCTTGCATTCTCATCGGAAGTGTGATAGAAGGGCAAATTCTCTTGTTTTAAGGTATGAGGGGATAGTTAACTCCCTGTCAATCGATTATCCCAATATAAAAAACTGACAGTGGTATCGGTATCGAAATCAAAAAATAAGTACGTTTTGGAAGAAAGTATATACGAATGGAAAGAATTAACAGGATCAGAAATATTGGAATATCGGCGCATATCGATTCGGGCAAGACGACCCTGAGCGAGCGCATCTTATATTATTCGGGACGCATTCACCGCATCCAGGAAGTCCGCGGAGGCGACGGCGGGGCGACCATGGACTTTATGGAACTGGAGCGCGAGCGCGGCATTACGATCACCTCGGCGGCGACGCAGGTGACCTGGAACGAAAAGAGCATCAACCTGATCGATACGCCGGGCCATGTCGATTTTACCGTCGAAGTCGAACGGTCGCTGCGGGTGCTTGACGGTGCGATCATGGTATTGTGTTCGGTCGGCGGTGTGCAGAGTCAATCCTTTACAGTCGATCAGCAGATGAAACGCTACCGTGTTCCGCGGATCGCGTTTATCAATAAGATGGATCGTACCGGAGCCGATCCGGAACAGACGATCAAGGACATGACCGAAAAGCTCGGCCTCAATGTTGTGCCGATCCAGATCCCGATGGGACTGGGCGACGAATTCGAAGGCGTGATCGATCTTGTTACGATGCAGGCGGCCACCTTCGAAGGCGACGGCGGCGAGAAAGTCGTACGCGGGCCGATCCCGGAAAATTATTTTTCCAAAGCCGAGCAAGCACGTGATAAAATGCTCGAATCGCTGAGTATGTTCAATGACGAGATGATGGAATGTTTTCTCGAAGAAAAACCGGTCAGCGAGCAGATGATCCGCGAGACGATCCGCGAGGCCGCGATCAATCTTAATATCGTGCCGCTGATGATGGGTTCTGCCATCAAGAACAGAGGGGTTCAGCCGTTGATCGACGCGATCTGCGATTACCTGCCCAGTCCGCTGGACCGGCCGAGTTTCGCACGCGATCACAATAACGACGGCGTTGAGGTGCCTCTGAATGCCGGCGACCCGGACGCGCCGCTGGTGGCGATGGCCTTTAAGGTCACCGACGAGTCCTTCGGGCAGTTGACCTATGTGCGGATCTACCAGGGCACGATCGCCAAGGGACAGCAGTACCGCAACGTCAGGACCAATCGAACCATTCGTGTCGGCAGGATCGTACGGATGCACGCCAACGACCGCGAGGACGTCAGTGAAGCCGGCCCCGGTGACATTGTCGCGCTGATCAGTATCGACTGCGCCAGCGGTGACACGTTCTGCGGCGACGGCATCAACTACTCGCTCGAAAGCATTTACGTGGCCGAGCCGGTGATCAGTCTTTCGATCCAGCCGCAGAGCAATGACGACAAAACACGTATGTCCAAGGCTCTGAACCGGTTCATGAAAGAGGACCCAACCTTCCGCGTTTCGGTCGATCACGAGACCGGCCAGACCGTTATCGCCGGTATGGGTGAGCTGCACCTGGATGTATATATCGAACGCATGCGGCGCGAGTACCGGGCCAATGTCGAAGTCGGCGTTCCAAGCGTCAGCTATCGCGAGGCGCCGACCGTTGAGGCGACATTCAACTACCGACACAAAAAACAGACCGGCGGCTCGGGCCAGTTTGCCCACGTCGTCGGAAGGCTCATGCCGCTCGAAACGGACGCAGAGACGACCTACGAATTCGAGGACAATATTACCAGCGGGGCGATCCCCGGCGAATACATCCCGGCGGTCAACAAGGGGTTCCAGGCGGCGATGAAGAAAGGCCCGATCGCCGGCTATGAGATCGTCAACTGCAAGCTCTGTCTCGACGACGGCTCGTTTCACGCGGTCGATTCGAGCGAAATGGCGTTCCGCATCGCGGCTCAGGCGGCATTCGTCGAGGCCTTCAAACAGTCCAAACCGGCTCTGCTGGAACCGGTCATGGCGGTGGAAGTTGAAATGCCGACCGAATTCCAGGGCGCGGTTGTCGGCGATCTGAACAGCCGGCGGGGCATGATCGTCGATGTGCAGTTGAAAGGTACTGTCACCGTGGTCAACGCGCAGGTTCCGCTGGCCAGTATGTTCGGCTATGCGACCGTGATTCGCGGCCTGACACGCGGAATGGGGACGTTCAGCATGGAGATGTCACACTACGCAAAAGTCCCCGCCGCCATCAGCGAAGAGATTATCGCCCGGTCAAAACAAAAAGACCAGCAAATAGCGTAATGGTTTCTCGTCGCTGGTCGCTCGTTGATTGATGCCTGCCCGTCGTAGGTGTAACGAAGACGGGTCATCCCGAGCGAACGCAGTGAGACGAGGGATCTGTTGATAAGGAACTTACTTATTAAACAGCCCCTTCGACAAGCTCAGGGTGACTGTCGTCAGATTTCTCCGCTCGCTTCGCTCGGTCGAAATGACAAGCCG
>CAZNET010000057.1:0-686 GCA_964571885.1 uncultured Pirellulales bacterium | reverse complement strand
ATTGAAGTGAAGCGGCAATCCCGATTAATCGGCAATCAATAGACAATAACCGATGATCATGCTTTAATCCGCGTGGAAGACTTCTTCCATATCGAGCCACCATTGGCCCTGTTGTTGGGCGATAGGCACCGGCTGCTGGCAGGCCTCGCACAATTCTCGCCATTTGTCGCTGAGTTCGCACTCGCTCATCTTCGCCATGTCCGCTTCGAAGTCCTCGCCGTGGTATTCGTAATAGCCGAACAGGTAGAATTTGCCCTTTTCGATCTGGGCCAGGTAGATCGAGAAATTACGCATATTGGCCTGCTCCATGCTCTCGAGTATCTCCGGCCAGCAGTTTGCGTGCAGCTTCTTATATTCGTCGATCTTCTGAGGCTTAATGCCGATAACCATTCCAAACCGTTTTGGCTGTTCCATAGTTCCTTCCTTAAATAATTGCTGCATAAAAGCATAGATGTACCCATTTGTCAACGGAAAATCAACACACGTTGTCATCTGTCATTTCGAGCGAACACACTGCTGCTGTCATCCCGAGGCGAATGAACGCACACTGTCATCCCGAGCGAAGTCGAGGGATCTATCAGGAAAAAATATAGGGTGGGGCTTGCCCCACCGAGAAGTCTATTTCAACAGGATGGCCGTACACACTACCTATCCGGGGAAACTTTTATTTGTCGAGTTTTTAAACA
>CAZNET010000056.1:0-10785 GCA_964571885.1 uncultured Pirellulales bacterium | reverse complement strand
CCGGCATCTGGACCATTATCGTTTTTCCAGTTATCGCTTCGATCCTGATACTGGGACTTTTCAAGATACTTCTGTTTCTTTTCCTGCCGAACTCTTCAGCTCTGATAGGCATACTTTTGACGAGTTTAAGTAATGGATTGATTCATATCGTCGAAATGTTGGCGTCAATTGGATTTTCGCATTTTCTCATCGGCAGTATTCCGGCGGTGATTATTGCTGTTTATTACGCTGCTGTTATTTTTGCAGGATATTTTTATTTGAAAAACAACGCTGCGAAATACGTTATCACCGCGGGATTACTTGCCGTGGTAATATTTCCGATAGGTTTTCTGAACATTAGGTCAACGGACCGAGGCGAACTGAAAATGACCTGTCTTGATGTCGGGCACGGACAAGCCTTGCTGGCGGAACTGCCCGACGGAAAAAACATACTTTTTGATGCGGGGTCGATGCATAAAAGCGATATCGGCACAAAAATTATCCTGCCTTTTCTGAGGAGTCGAGGAATCAGGAAAATCGATGCGATTGTCATCAGCCACAATGACATCGATCATTTAAACGGCATACCGGAAATCGTAAAGGAAACAGCGGTTAAAAATGTTTACGCAAACAAGGCGTTTTTGCAGATAAGTTCAAGGCGAAATTCCGCCGGTTATCTCAAAACGATTCTGAAGGAAGAGGATATTAACATCAAGGAACCGCCTCAATCTATCGACCGGGACAACATAATAAAAATCATCTGGCCTGACGAACACACAATTAAAAATAAATTCTTGAGTGACAATGACAAGTCATCGGTCATAATAGTGGCATTTGGGGACAGAAAAATTCTCATCGGTTCGGATATCGAAGAATACGCCCAACAACAGATCACGAACCTTTATCCTGAATTGACCGCAGATATTTTGATCGCGCCGCATCACGGTTCAGTAAGAACTCATGACGAGAAGTTCATCAAAAAGATCGATCCTGAAATCATTGTTATCAGCAGCGGAAAAAGAAATATTAAAAAATTACAGGCCGACAGCGGGAAAACGGTAATTCTCGACACGTCTGTCAACGGCGCTATCGAAATTACTGTCAAAAAACACGGGGATATATGCTATAAAACATTTAAAAAAGAAAAACCCCCGCAAAAAGCGAGGGTTTGGATCGCTGATTGAATCTTTTTTGCATTACTTCATGTAAACAACGATTTCGACTCTGCGGTTTTTGGCTTTGCCGGTCCTTGTCGAGTTCGACGCAACCGGTTGACTGGCTCCCCTGCCAACGGCACGTATCTTATCCTTCGGTATTCCGCGTTCGACCAGATACCGAACAACGGATAACGCCCTTTGAGCAGAGAGTTCCCAGTTGTCTTTCCATTTTGATTTTCTGATGGGATCCGAATCGGTATGACCGACAACATCGATCTGCCTGCCGGAATATTTACTCTGCAGGACCGAACGGATATGGTCGAGTTCGGAAATCGTGCTCTTTTTCAAATGCGCCTTGCCAGGATCGAATAAAATAGTTGTTGACAGTGTGACGGTAATGGTGCCGGCTTCAGGATCGAACGCAACATCATATCCTTCTCCAAATCCGGAAGCCTGGGCCGCACTTTGCCGCTCGGCGATCTTTCGCTGAAGCTCTTCAATCGTCTGCTGACTTTGAGACATTTGATCGGCGAGCTGGCCTTTTTCTGACCGCTCACGCTCGAGCAATCCTTTTAAATTCTGGTGCTCGACATTAAGAGCCTCGTATTTTTTCTTCCAGTTGGTACAGCCGGTCGTTACAAGGGTAATAAAGATAAGAGCGATGATAATTAGTGTGTTTCTTTGTTTTGCCGACAACATAGCAAACCTCCTTTAGCTATAATTAAATCTTTTAGCGGTTACATCATACTTCATTTTAGCCAAAATAAAAATCAAAAATTGCACCATAAACCCAATCATGTAGAATCATAACAGCAAAAACGGCCATTGACAAGAAAGGACCGTACGGAATTTGCCGGGTTTTTTTAAAAAACATCTGAAATAATGCCCAGGCCAGACCGAAAAACGGGGCGATGAAAAATGCGAAAACCACCAGAACCGGCCCGATAACCGCCCCGGCGGCTCCCATCAGGTGTACATCGCCCAGGCCCATCGCTTCTTTTCCGAAGCCCAGCGTTCCGAGAATACGAACGATCCAGACGACGCCGCAGCCGATGAAATAGCCCCACAAACTGCCCAGAAAACCCGCTATGGCAGGCTGCTGGGAAAATCTAACCCAAAATGTGTTAAATGATTCGACCTGAAAAGCCAGTTTGTAAAAACCGATCGAACATATGAAAATCGGCAGCAAAAAGAAAATCTCCTTAAATATTTCCTCGCGGTCATTAAAATTCGATTCGTTTGTCTGATCTTGCTGATCGGATTTACCCGGGATTTTTTCCGGATTGAAATTTTGTTCTGGCATATCATAGCTTTGTTTCAAAATGCCGGCTTTAAGCAGCAGAATCGCAATGATGGTTCCAATTCCGGCACCGGCTGCCATAGCAGCTGTTTTGGCAGAGGCGCTTGGAAAAATAAAATGACCCTGTATTTCTGCGATATCAATAATATAGACGCCGACCGTTGACGCGAAGAATCCAAGGGCTGTTCCCAGCCAGCAGATAGAAATGGGGATCACCCATAATTCCATATCGATACCGGAGGCGGCGACCAGGCAGGCAAGCAAAAAGACATGTACAAGATAAACAAACCAGCCGCCATCGACAAAGGAATCGACGCCCGCAACCATTGGGGTGTAAAAATATACATAAAACAGCCCGGTGAAAATGGAGGCAGTTAAAAACTCGATAAAAAAATAACGAAACGATATGGGTGCGTTACAGTATCTGCATCTACCGAATAAGAAAAGCCACGAGAGCATCGGGACATTGTCGAAAAACTGGATACGTTTTCCGCAGGAAGGACAGGCCGAGGGCGGCAAGACCAGGGATTTTTCACGCGGCAGGCGATAGATAACGACATTGAGAAAGCTGCCGATGCATCCGCCGAACGCGAAAACACAAATCAACCAAAACCAATACGGTACTAACACAACGCCTCCTGCGTTTAACGGCATTATTTGCGTTTCTTCCTTTCGACCGCCCCGGCGACCTTCATCGGCAGACCGAACAGCCGAATGAATCCTTTGGCGTCTGTCTGGTCGTATTCGGCTCCCATTTTGAAGCTGGCCAGGTCGGTCTTATATAAACTTTTCGGGCTTTTTACACCCGCCGGTGTACACCTGCCTTTGAACAGCTTCAGGCGGACGGTACCGGTAACATTTCTCTGGGTGATATCGACAAAGGCATCAAGGGCATCACGGAGTCCGCAGAACCATTGACCGTAATAGACCAGTTCGGCGTATTTCAGTGCGACCTGCTGTTTGTAGTGCAGCGTTTCGCGGTCGAGGGTCAAGGTTTCGAGCACCTTATGAGCTTCGGTCAAAATCGTACCGCCGGGCGTTTCATAGACGCCGCGGGACTTCATACCGACAAGACGGTTTTCGACCAAATCCGCCTGGCCGACGGCGTGTTTGCCACCGAGTTTGTTGAGCTGTTCGATCAGGCTGACGCCTGCAACGGTTTTGCCGTTGAGTTTGACCGGGATGCCTTGTTTGAAGCCGATTTCGACATAGTCCGGTTTGTTCGGTGTTTTCGAGACGGGTTTGCTCATTACGAAAAGCTCGTCCTTCGGCTCGTTCCACGGGTCCTCCAGGTCCGCGCCTTCGTGGCTGATGTGCCATAAGTTGCGGTCGCGCGAGTAGATTTTCTTTTTACTCTGCTCAATGGGGATCTTGTGTTTTTTTGCGTATTCGACGGCCGCTTCCCTGCTGGTCAGTTCAAATTTCGGGTCCTTCCACGGCGCAACAATCTTCAGCGACGGATCCAGAGCCATATAGGTCAGCTCGAACCGCACCTGGTCATTGCCTTTGCCGGTCGCCCCATGCGCGACAGCGGTCGCGCCTTGCTGCTGGGCAACCAGAACCTGGTATTTCGCGATCAGCGGCCTGGCGACGCTGGTTCCGAGCAGATAATCGTATTCGTAAACCGCACCGGCTTTGAGCATCGGCCAGATGTAGTCTTCGACGAATTCCTTACGCAGGTCCTTGACGATGCATTTATCGGCTCCCGATGCCAAGGCCTTTTTCTTAATTCCCTGCAGTTCGTCGCCTTGGCCCAGCTCGGCCGCGAAGGCGATGACCTCATAGCCGTAGGTCTCTTTGAGCCACGGCAGGATCACAGAGGTATCCAACCCGCCACTGTACGCCAGCACTACTTTTTCAGTTTTTGCCATATCTGTACCTCATCGAATACATAAAAAGCGGATTATAACCGAAAGCCGATTTATTGACAACACTTGAAATTCATAATTTAGGAAACAGCAAACAGCGTTTAGCGTTTAGCGGGTAACGTTAATCGTCCCTCGGTCCTCGTCGCTCATCTCTGGATACTTGAAAACGCGAAGATTAAAAATACGCGAACAAATTCGATGCAGACCGATTCATTATAGAATGAAATATCTTCACTTATAACGTTGAAACAAGTATGGGAGTTTGATCATATAAATAAGTCAGCATGTACTTTGAACCGTTCTGTTAATATGCGAATATGCGTTTTACTTAGTTGACGTTCGCCATTTAACAGTTTTGGCCCAAGGGTTCGCTGACCCAGGAGGCGGCCAAGATCGGAACCGCTCATATTGTTCTCTTCAACCAGATATTTCAGCATTTCCCGGGGATTGTGCCGGCTTAGTTCAACCCGGCTATCCTCATATTGCTTAATAATTGTCGTTAAAACGTTAAGGAAGTCTAATTGTGAAGCGATTAATTTTTTTCGTGACGCTAAATCAGACGCAATTGTTATTGCGGTGTTATAAGCCTTTTTCGAGTGAATCGGGCGCAACTCTATTAATGCTTCCTGCAACTGCAAAAAGTCGGATGGAAGTTCCCTGGCTTCGTTTTTTTGTGTTATAAGACTCATGTCAATTCTTCCAGTTCTCTTTATCATATTCTTTGTGGGTTAAAATCACATCGATCACAACAACCTGTCCTTCAAAATTGACCGCTGTTATCAAGCGATACTTATTGCCGCCGATGTTGAACACATAAAACTTTCTTGTTTTCGTGGAAACCAGATCGACCGAACTGAACGTATCCCTTACCTGAGAAAAATTACGCCAGGAAGCGGCCTGGACGACCTGTATCCACTTTTCAAGAGGCTTTTTCGCATCTTTGCATTTTGACCAAAAATCCTTTAGTTTTGGTTTTCCTAATATATCCACGTATACATTATGTATACAGTTCGACAAAAAAGCAAGAAAAAAAACAGAAATTATTACAAGAAAAGATAAAAATAAATCTAATTCTGAGCAATTGCGTCAATCACAGCCCCGATAACGGCTATATGTACGTAAAATTCAGCGTCAAGCGTTCAAAGATTGTCGCTCGGAACTCGTCGCTTGCTCGCCGTCGCAAAGCCTTACTTTGGCGTAGCAGGGTCGCTGGACAATTGAAACGACGAACGAGTAAACATCGAAAAGTCCTCATATTTTTGTTTTTTGCAGTTTGTTTAAAGTCATTTTGCTTATATAATCTAAGCGGTGATTTATGAAGGTTCATCTGGACGATATTATTGAGGCGCTGGAGTGTACGAGCGACGAGAACTCGGCTTATTTGAATGTTAAGACGGGCGAGGTGGTTTTTCTGGGGCCTGAAGAGGTTTTCGCTGCGGAGAAAGATGACGATATCGAAGAGTATCCGGACTGGCAGCAGGAGATCGTGAACGAGGCCAGGAAGATCATTGTCGAACAAAGCAAGGACTACATCGAGTTACCGGACAATTTCGAGATTGACGGCTACCGGATGATGCAGGACTTTATCGATACAGTGTCCGATGACACGATCGCCCAGACGCTGGCGATAAGCATCAAAGGCAGCGGAGCGTTCAGGCGATTCAAGGAGCACCTTTACCAGTTCGGCATCGAGAATGACTGGTTTGCGTACAGAAGCGAGCAATACCGCAAGCTGGCGATCCGGTGGTGCGAGGACAACAATATCGAATACACAGAGAAAACAGATAATTGATTATTAGTGGAATTCTCCGAATGCTAATTTATTAAAACTATTCAAGACAAGCTTTCCTGCCCACTGAATTTTTTATAATAATTTTCTATCATATCATTCAAGGTTTGATAGTATCTGAATTGAAAATACAGCTTTACGTTGTTTTATGACTTATGTAAGGAAGACTGAAAGTAGGACATGAAAAAGCTTACAAAACAGTTGAATCTTTTACATGTTTTCTGCATAGCAGCCGGAGCGATGATCAGTTCGGGGATTTTCGTTTTACCGGGCATGGCTCACGCCAAAGCGGGGCCGGCGGTTGTCTTTTCCTATTTTCTTGCCGGTCTGCTCGCTGCGGCCGGGCTGCTCAGTATGGCCGAACTTACTACAGCAATGCCCAAAGCCGGCGGCGATTATTTCTATATTTCGCGAGGGCTGGGCCCGGCTGCCGGTACGATTGCCGGTTTACTGAGCTGGTTCAGTCTATCCTTAAAAAGCGCATTTGCGCTCATAGGGCTGGCTGTGCTGGTCGATTCTTTTATCCCGATGAGCTGGCATGTGACGGCGGCCCTGCTCTGTGTGGCTTTCGTTCTTATTAATCTGCGAGGAACAAAAGAAGCCGCGGGATTTCAGGTCGTTCTCGTATTAGCCCTGCTCGGCCTTATGGTCTTATTCATTATCAGGGGGTTTTCGCATATCAATATTCAATATTTTGAGCCTTTCGCGCCTTATGGAGTTAAATCTGTCGTATCTACTGCAGGATTTGTTTTCGTTTCCTATGGTGGTTTAATTCAGGTCGCGAGCATCGCAGGTGAAATAAAAAACCCCGGACATACCATTCCGCGCGGAATGATCATCGCACTGCTTGTAATGATCGTCCTTTATACTCTGATGATCTTCGTTACAAGCGGAGTGCTTGGTGCTGAGGAGCTCGATCATTCTTTAACACCTATTTCCGATGCAGCCGGTGCCTTCTGGGGAAGGGCCGGTTATCTTCTGATCAGCATCGCCGCTGCCCTGGCGTTCGTAACGACAGCTAACGCGGGTATCATGACAGCCAGCCGGTATCTTTTAGCTGTGAGTAAAGACAATTTACTGCCACCCCTTCTCTCCAGGATCAGCAAAAGATACGAAACGCCTTATATGGCAATAAATGTTACCGGCACAGTCATCATTATCACTGTCTTTTTTAATCTCGACATCCTTGTCAAGGCCGCATCTACCGTCTTCGTGCTTGGATTTATTCTTGCAAGCGTGTCGGTTGTCATCCTTCGAGAGAGCGGGGTGCAGAATTATCGCCCCATATTCCGAGCGCCTTTTTATCCCTGGCTGCAATTGATGACGATCATCGGATTTGCGTTTGTACTTCTGGAAATGGGCGAAGGCGCTTTTCTGGTCACGGCGGTCATTATCCTAGCGGGATTTTCTTTTTACTGGCTGTACGGGAGAAAGAGGGTCGAAAAAGAATCCGCTCTGCTGCATCTAATCGATCAGATAACGGCCAAAGAACTGGTCACCGGAACACTTGAAACGGAATTAAAAGAAATCATTCGCGAACGCGATGAGATTGTCCGGGACAAGATCGATCACCTTGTTGAAGACGCCGTCAGTATCGATCTGAAGGAGTCTTTGGGGCTGGAAGAATTCTTTGAAATCGTGTCAAAACCTCTCGCCGAAAGAGTGTACCTGGAAGCCGAAGAACTCAAAACGCTTTTATTGGACAGGGAAAACAAGTACAGTACCGTTTTGAGTCCGAGGCTCGCGGTACCGCATATAGTCATTGAGGGAGAAGATAAATTTGAAATGATCATCGTCAGATGCCTTAAGGGAATTCGTTTTTCAAAGGACGCTCCCAATGTTACCACCGTATTTGTTTTGGTCGGCACACAGGACCTGCGAAATTTTTACTTGAGGGTGCTCTCGGCGATCGCTTATATCGTCCAAACGGAGAAATTCGAAGAAAAGTGGAACAGCGCAAAAAACGAACAGGGCTTAAAAGACACGGTCCTCCTGACCCAGCGCAGCCGTTAGATATCCGGTTTTCATCGTTTCTTGAAGTATCTCTATACAATATGACTAAAAATATAAATTATATGACGGCCCTGGGAGTAATTTTCTTCATATGTTTCTTAATCCTTTATGCTATAATAACTTTAAGAGCGACCATGGATACGACAGATTTGTAAACAGCAATTTTGATTTATCGAAAGGACAGAGGCGTGACGCAAAGCAACTACAATGACGGACCCCGTGGCATATTTCAGCTATTGCTGACGCTATTTTTAATTATATTTTTATCGACGGTCCTGTTCGGTGCGGTCACGACGCCCGAAATATTTTCGGATAATATGGTCCTTCAGCGACAAAAATCCGTACCGGTCTGGGGCACAGCCGGCAGCAGCAGTGTTACGGTTACTTTTAACGGGCAAGTGATCGACGCTAACGTGACCGGCGGCAACTGGCGCGTCGATCTTGATCCGATGCCCGCCGGCGGCCCCTATACCATGACCATAGAAGGTGACAGTACAGTCACTTACACCAATGTCAGGGTCGGCGATGCCTGGCTGTGCTCGGGCCAATCAAACATGGATTGGCGGTTGAGCAAAACGGATAACGGCCCGGCCGCCCAGGCAACGGCGAGCGATTATGACATTTATCTTTATAACAAGTCAGGCTCGTGGACGGTCAGCAACCACGAAACGTCAGGAAATTTCTCGGCGGTGGGATACTATTTCGGCAGAGAAATGAGTATAGATCAGAATATCCCCATCGGGCTGATCGAAAAAGCACACGGCGGAAGCTCGGTAACAGAGTGGCAAATCGGAGCAGAAAAATATACACGATACATCGATCCCATCGTTCCTTACGCTATACGAGGGGCGTTATGGTATCAGGGAGAACGGGATACTAAGTACCTTTTTGAAGCTGTCGCATATCCCGGTCTGTTTCTCGGCATGATCAAAGACTGGCGTGCTGTATGGGGACAGGGTGACTTCGGATTTTTTACGGTCCAATTGCCGCCATTTAAATCAAACAATCCGGATGTTCCCCGCGATCCCGAATGGATGATGAACCGCGAATCACACCTGATGTCACTAACCCTTCCCAAAACCGGTTTAGCCGTTCCCATCGATATCTATCAAGTCCAAATCCATCCCAAGCTCAAAATGCCGATCGGTCAGCGGCTGGCGTTATGCGCCCGGGCTGTCGAATTTGGCCAGGCTATCGAATACATGGGCCCGATATACGATGCCGCTAATTCCTATATTCAGGACAGTAACTTCATTGTCGCATTTACTCATACGACCGGGGGCCTTGTTTCGCAGGACGGCCAACCGTTAAAAGAATTTGAGATAGCAGGTGACGACGGTGTTTTTTATCCAGCCGAGGCGGTCATTGACGGCAATACCCTTATCGTCTCAAATCATACCGATGTCCCCGAGCCGAGATATGTCAACTACGCATGGAAGATCAATCCGAGAGTCAACTTCTTCAATGGTGTCGGTCTGCCAGCCTCGCCGTTTCGAATAAAATCACTGATCAACCAGCAGGAATATGCTGAACTGGCCGATTGCTGGAACCAAAGCGCAACCGGCCCCTGCGAAGACTACGATTTTGACAACAATGGTATCATCAATGGCATCGACCTCGACAAATTAACCGACAACTGGCTCCTACAAATCGAAGCATTCCCACTTATTAATTAAAAGATACCAGGGAAATCACGGTATTCATCTGTCCACGTGTGCAAAGAATTTGCACGCCTTACTGCTCCAGATTTTCACCTAACAGGGACCATATTTCTTTGGCCATGAGCTGATGACCTTCAGGGGACAAATGGGCAAGGTCGGTACTTGCCCCTTTTTTCGATAGTACGTTGACGAAGTATCGTTTGGGAATCAAAATGACACCAAACTGCTTTGCACATTGTCTTTGTGCTTTGCCGTATTTGATATGCCACGGCAACAACGGTAATTCAAGCATAACGACCATTCTGTCATTTTTTACGACTGTATTCGACAATCGCTCAAGATCCCTTTTAAATTGCCGCAAAGGTGTCGGTGTGAAAAAATCGTTGCCGCCAATTTCCAAAAGAACGGCTGAGTTTTCATCATTGATCTCAGCCGCCTGATTAACTGCTGAACCAACCGTTGCCCCGGATTCAGCCAGATTGACGATTCCAATTCCGTATTGATCTCTTAATAGCTTGGGCCAAGTCTTTTCATTTTTGCCGCCAATGCCGGCACTGACCGAATCTCCGACAACATACAAAATGTCATATTTTTCCTTTGGCATATTGGGTTTGAGGATATACGGCAGTTCCATCGCAATAGCCAAGAGTGTCAAACTAACAATGAGAATTGACATGTGTTTGAAATTACGGGCTGACCGTTTATTGAAAACAAAATAAAAGAGCCAGCCAAACAATGCGAAGCCCTAAAATCCATAGAACAAATAATTTAAGGGGGTTGCGGAAAGATAGATCAAAAAAACAGCAGCAATGATCAACAGATATACAACCAACTTCTGCCAGAGACGTTTTTGGAATCGAGACAGAAAAACAGCGGCGAGCAGAATAGTCCCGCCAAGAAAAAAAGAGTACCCGGCCGCACAAAACCAAATTAACTGCATCAGCATATCTACGTTAATCCTATCGATTTACCTTTTTTGGATATGTCACTTATCGCTTTAACCTGACATATTCACCAA
>CAZNET010000055.1:9350-10842 GCA_964571885.1 uncultured Pirellulales bacterium | reverse complement strand
ATTGACCACATCGACCTGCCGTACCTGAGCGACTTTACTGAGGTTATAATCCGTCGTGGCAAGCCGGCCGTTAAACGCCCGGGAAAAAACGACCAGTTTCTGGTCCACGCCTTTGACATCATCGACTTCTTCGATCACCGTATCATCGATCTGGATATCAATATTGGTATTATTCTGCATGTCCTTGAGGATATCCAGTCCACGACGGCCCCGATTGCGCTTGAGTTTATCCGCTGAATCGGCGATAAGCTGTAATTCGTTAAGAACAAACCGCGGTACGATCAGCGGCGCATCAAACAGTTTACTCTGACACAGGTCGGCGATCCTGCCGTCAATGATCACGGATGTGTCCAGAACCAAAGGCCGGCTGCCCTTGGTTTGTTTGGCAAATTCAACATAGGGAATCACAAACCGAACGTCGTCTTTTGTCCGCATCACCACTGTGATGATCAAAAAGCATATGCAGATACCAAGCATGAATTGAACCGCCTGAATAGCGGTTGGACTCAATTCTAATCCATAAATCTCGTTGATCATTTCGATCACTGGAAATAACATCCAACTGATAAAAATACCCACAAGCAATCCGAAAAAAACCCCGGCAAATCCCGCCAGCGATTTCTTGGGCGTAAATATATCGACAAAAAGAGTCGCGGCGGCAAAAATAATCCCGGTCCAGACAATAACCCAGAAAGTCGCCCTTCCGGTTTCCCCGGCTATTTCTTCGGAACTGATGTGAATGAAAAAGACCGCGAAAAATACAATAATAAATAATACCCTGAAAATCCACAATAATTTCATAAATCGTTACCTCCAATATAAAAAAATAATATAAATAATATTCAAACGTATGACATTTACATATCCATATGATTTTTTAGAGAGCTGTCAAAATCTTCTATTCTGTTTTGCCACTCGAAACCGCGTACAACGTGCTCTAATTCGGCTCGAAATCCGTTAATTGTATCGTCAGAATAATATTTTCCTGACAATAATTCCAGTTTTTTCACCAGACTATCCGCATTTCCTTCATAAAAAAATTTATTCTCATTATGTTCAAGATGAAACACTTCCGGATAGGACAGTCTTTTAGGCAAAAGCGGATATAAACCGGCAGAAACAGCTTCCAAAGCGGTTATTCCGAAAAATTCGTGGTTTGCCGTTGAAACAAAAATATCCGAAGCCGCCAAGGCCTTTTCGTATTTTTCACGGGAATTCTGATAACCCCAGATATCGATCTTATCGGCCAACTCTGATTTTGCCTGATTGAATATCTCCGGCATTTCTCTGAATGTCTCACCGATAACATTAAGTCTGAAATCGATGTTTTTCTCTTTGAGAAGTTTCATCGCTTCGAAAAATACGTCCGGCCCTTTGTCATGTTCCCATCGTGCCGCCCAAAGGATTCGCATTGGTTTCTTTTGTTTTTCGCGTTTGTATCTGATCGGCTCAATACCCGGATGCATGACACGGGATTTCTTGCGAATCGATT
>CAZNET010000055.1:0-9340 GCA_964571885.1 uncultured Pirellulales bacterium | reverse complement strand
GCTGAAAATCCGGCATCTTTTTAAGAAAATCGCAGGCCGCTGATAAAAAGGAATCCCTATGGAATCCGGAATTGAACCACACAGCATCGGCAGCGAGACAGGTCGTCAGATTCGTCATCGCAAATTGATAATCTCGCTCACTTTCAAAACGGACCGGATAGGTTAATTGGTTTTCATGGAAATACACAACCGTCGGCAAATCACGCACCGCCTTGCCGCAAAGACCCTGAAACTCCGCCAGATTCAGCATATCGGAACAAAAAACAATATCGAAACGGTCCCCTTGCTCAATAAGATCGTTCAGTTGTTCGCCAAATGTCACAGCGGCGTGACGCATTCGCCATTTCCATTTATAGGCCGGCAAATGCAAAATGGTCCAGGTGTGTTTGCTGCGTGTGGACCAGCCGTCCAGAAACGCCCGATGACTGCCCCCGTAATAAGGCTCCAATGCCAGAACACGCATTATTGGAGTTCATCTTTCTTATACGTCTTTTTCTCGAACTTCTCGACTTTATTAATATAGTCACTAAATGACTTATCCACATCCTTCAGATGCTTTGTCTTTGCCTTGCCGTGCTTTTTATCAAGCTGATCCTGCCGGTAATTCCAAAACCAATACGCCGCCCAGGCAATCGCCAGCACACTCACTGAAATAATCATAAACCATTTAAACATATAAATATTCCCTCTGAAATAAACATTTCAAATATCATAATTCTGGACACCCATTCGATTTTAAGAGTTAGCCAATATTACGTAAAGTATATTTTTAATAAAATACGGCTGAATATCCAACTGACGATCGATAAACGCAGTTCTCAGTTGAATCATTCTTTAACAGGATAAATTTTTTAGAAACTTCTTTTTAGATTTGTGCAGAGATGCGTTTTATCATTTATCTGAATACATAATGGAATGAAGGTGGACTCGCTGTGTTGAATTTCATCCGCGGATCTGGACGCTTTTCGCATGGGCATCAAGACCTTCGGTCTGAGCCAGGCGGATAATATCGTCGGAATGTTTGAGCAACTGTTCTTTGCTGTACTCGATAATGCTGGAGGACTTGATAAAATCGTTACTGCTCAAGGGGCTGAAAAACTTGGCGGTCATACCGGTCGGCAGGGTATGACTGGGACCGGCCCAGTAATCGCCGACAGCGACCGGCGTATAGGGACCGACAAAAATAGCACCGGCGTTTTGGATCTGTTCAAGAACATCCCGGCTTTTATCCCCGCAGTTAATCTGCAAATGCTCGGACGCGAAATCGTTGGCCGCCTCAATAATATCTTCAAAATTATCGAAGACCACAACCATACTGTATTTCAATAGACAGTCAAATGTATCCTGCGCCCTGCCAAGTTGTGATAGCTGTTTTTTTAGTTCTTCGAGAACTTGATGTGCCACTGTTTTATCATCCGTAAAAACGACACCGCTTCCGGGACCGTGCTCGGCCTGGCTGAGCATATCCGCGGCAACCCACGCAGGGTCAGCCTCTTTATCGGCCAGAATCAGAACCTCACTCGGTCCGGCTATCGAATCGATCCCGACATAACCGTTGACCATCTGCTTAGCGGTCTGCACCCACCGGTTGCCGGGTCCGACAATTTTATCGACTTTCGGGATTGTTCCACTGTCACTTGCCAAAGCAGCCACCGCCTGGGCTCCGCCGATACGGTAAACCTCATCGATACCCAGTTCGTGACATACCGCCAGTATCACCGGATGGATGCTGCCGTTGTATCGGGGCGGAGAAACAACAACGATCTGTCTGACACCTGCTGTTTGGGCCGGTACCGCTGTCATAATAACCGTCGAAGGCAGCGGTGCTGAGGCCCCGGGAATACATACTCCCACACGCTGAACCGGGGTGTATTTAATGCCCGGATGTTGGACTTTATCGCCGATAAAAATGTCCTGCTGATAGTTTCTGACATTTTCTATCGCTTGTCCAACTGATTTTAAAAGATCGGTATCGATTTGTTCATGTGCTTTTTTTAATTCTTCAACAGGAACGTTGAACTGCTCCGGCGCCAGCTTAACACCGTCAAACTTTTCGGTGAATTCCGCAACGGCTTCATCCCCCCGTTCGGATACCGCCCGTATAATATCGAGAACTTTTTGCCTGTTCGCATCGCTGCCTTTATCAAAACCGCCGAAACGCGATTGGCTCAATAGCAGATGATGTAAATCCCTCAAACGCTTCATGAAATTGTCATCATTTGAAGAAATTAAAAGATTATCGAGTTTTTTAAGATCCGCCATCAGATTTTCCAATTAAAAGTTTCCGTGATTATAAACCGGTGTCGCCTTTTGCAAAAGCAAGTAATTGTTATTTTTATACCGGGTAAGAATACCGGACACCTTGAAACGTGTGTATTCGGTATTCAGCGATTCTTTTGACTGGGCCGATTCGAGCACCTGGCAAGGCAGCAAAAAAAACCTGAGTTTCTGAACATTTTTACCTAAACCGTACGGCACGAAAATCCATTGGCCTTCTTTATTTTTCCGTATGATCCCTGCCCGGTCACTCAGGACGCTGTCCCTATATAAATCGATAACGTCACCGGTTTTTTTCTTGTCTTTGTCCTGCTTGGCCTTGATTTCCTTCGGATGCATAATTCTGTCACTTTGCAGTTTTAACAGAATGTCATTCGGTATCGAAATGACATCGTTGGGATCGCTGACAACGTCGGTTCGCTGAACTTCCTGTTGACCGGTACGAACCAAACGAGTCGGCACAAAAAACACGCTGAAGATATAATTTTTCTTTTTGTATTCCGTTATTTTACCCCAGATCTTAAAACTGAGTTTGGCTTTATCCTGCAGTTGCAATATTTTTTCAAGCGCAGAAGTCGGCAGCAATTCGACCGCCGTCCCCGCTTCAAGCTTGATGTGTTCGGTACCGATCTCAGAATCAAACCTGAAAAACCATGTGTCATTGACAAATGTTAACTGACCCACCTGGCCTTTTAAGATAAATCCTTCCGGCAGCCATTTTTTATCTTCCTGTTCGGCCCGCAACGCCGTTGCCAGAAGCACCAGGCTTATTAAAACTAACGATATGTTTCTATTGATTTTCATATCGGCTCAAACTCCGACTGAGTTCCTCGGGTTCATCGACAAAAATAACATGCTGTTTACTATCCGGATCGTCGATCGCGATTAGTTCGACCAACGGTTTCCAGAACGTCCCCAATAGTATAACCGGTTTTTCGACAAGAAAAAAGCTTTTGTTTTTCAATTCCCAGACCAAAGCCAGTTCGACCAGCGTACCGGTACCTCCGGGCAATACGACATAGCCTTGGCCCAACTCAATTAAGCGGTTCAGTCTCTCTTCAAGGCAGGCGGTAGAAATTTCCCGCTCGATATATTCGTTTGGCCTTGACCGTTTAAATGTTTTACAGGTTACTCCGATGGTTTTGCCGCCTGCCTCCATGGCGCCTTTTGCCCCTGCCAGCATCGTCCCGTTATATCCGCCGTTAGCGATAACATAGCCGGCCTGAGCCATAGCTTTGCCGGCCCGGTAGGCCAGATCAAAAAGTCCGTCGCCCGGTTTCGCACGGGAGGTTCCGAAAACCGATATGATCTTCTCATTCATGTGTCTTGCTTCGGGTATAACTTAACAAGCCCGCCGATAATAGGATTTGTCTTTCTCGTTCTGACAGAATCAGCTTGCCCTGAAATGCTGTTGATTGCGTTTTATTGTCTACGGTCAGATGGTCCTTATTTTTCACCGCATCGAGCAAACTGTCAATTTCAAGCTGATCACCGGTCTCAATTGTTTCATAATCGTTTTCATCGTCAAACTCGATCGGAACGATACAGAAATTGATCAGGTTCGCGCGGTGGATCCTTTCAATGCTCTTAGCAATCACAGCGCGGACGCCGAGATACATCGGACACAATGCCGCGTGTTCACGCGACGATCCCTGGCCGTAACTGTGACCGGCGACAATAATACCCGCCATATTTTTCTCCTTCAGTTCCAGCGCCTTTTCGGCAAAGCTTGGCTGATCCGGTTCGTTGAAACAATTAAAAACATATTGGGCATACGCAGGAACATTCGAACGGTATTTCAAAAATCCTCCGGCCGGCATGATATGGTCGGTTGTGATTTTGTCTTCGCATTTCAGCAATACCAAACCCTGCAGGGTGTCACTTAATGCGGGCGGCATTTCGGGAACGACGATCGTCGGACCTCTTTCTATCCTGACACGCTTGGCCTGCTGCGGATCCAGCGGCTTTTCGATCATGGTATCATCGATCACAAATTCGCTGGGCAGTCCAACTTCCGGATAATCAATATCAAACAATTCAGGCAGCTTTTTCGGGTCCGTAATTTTTCCGGTTAGAGACGCGGCGATAGCTGTTTCCGGACTGACGAGATAAACCTGATCCCCTTTCGTGCCGCTTCTGCCGGCAAAATTACGATTAAAGGTTCGTAGACTGACAACGTCGCTGCCGGGCGAAAATCCCTGACCAATGCACGGCCCGCAGCCCGATTCGAGCAATCGGGCACCGGCGGTGATAAGATCGGCCAGTGAACCGTTTTCAGCAAGCATCGTCAAGACCTGCCTGCTTCCCGGTGCGATCGCAAATTCAATGTCACTGCTTATCTGTTTGCCCTTCAATACCCTTGCCGCCATCGTCAGATCCGCAAAACTGGAATTGGTGCAGCTTCCGATGGCAATCTGACCGACGACGGTTCCTTCAAGCTGCGCGACGGTTTTTACATTGTCCGGCGAAGAGGGACAGGCGGCCATGGGTTCGAGCGCCGACAAATCGATCTCAATCACGTTCTCATATTCAGCATCCTTATCGGCTTGTAGCGGACGATAGACATCCTCTCTTTTCTGAGCCGTTAGAAACTGCCGGGTTCGTTCGTCACTCGGAAAAATACTTGTCGTCACACCTAATTCGGCTCCCATGTTGGTAATCGTCGCCCGCTGAGGAACCGACAACGTTGAGACGCCGGGGCCGAAATATTCCACGATCCAGCCGACATTTCCTTTGGTGGTCAGTATCGACAGTAATTTCAATATAACATCCTTGGCGGCAACCCATGGATTCAACTGACCACTAAGTTTGACACCGAGTACTTTGGGACATGTCAGATAGAAAGGCCCGCCGCCCATCGCCACCGCGACATCCAGACCACCGGCGCCGATGGCCAGCATCGCGATGCCGCCACCTGTAGGTGTATGCGAATCACTGCCCAGCAGCGTCGCGCCCGGTTTGCCAAAACGTTCAAGATGAACCTGATGACAAATGCCGTTACCGGCCCGGGAGTGATAAACGCCGTACCGCGCAGCACAGCTTTGAAGGTAAATATGGTCATTGTGATTTTCCGGACCAAACTGACTCATATTGTGATCGATATAACTGACCGATGTTTCGGTTCGAACCCGGTCCACACCCATCGCTTCAAACAACAAAAATGAGGTCGTACCTGTCGCATCCTGGGTCAACGTCTGATCGATTTTGATGCCGACAGTACCGCCGGGAACCAGTCGCCCCTCCGCCAAATGCTCATTCAATATCTCGTAAACAACCGTACCTATCAATGATAAACTCCTAAAAAAGGTGATTTTAGCAGAAATATAGAAAATGACAAAAAGAAAACCTTCAACATCGTTATAAAAAAAGGCCCTGTTATATCTTCAACAGGGCCTTTGATCCAAATTCTACAAATAACAATTAGTACTGGTTATATTCCTGTACCAGCATGCAGTCTTCTCTGCCTGAACGGCCGTATCTACCGACATTTTGAGTACTCGACTCTTGTGGATTGACACCCAATTGTCTTTCTTCTTTGGTCGGATTAACCGGATCGCCTTGTTGCGGTTCCGGCTGGCCCCATTCTCTGTAAATGCAATCCTGCTGGATGCCGACATTTGTCGATTGTTCAAAATCAACATGAGCATCTGCGTACATGACATTCTGACCTTCCCGTTTATGCACGGCGGAATTCCATACACCATCCGGGTCGTAGTAACCGGTTCCCTGACGCCATTGCGGAATTTTATCCTGAGGATCCGGCTCATTAATATAAGACTTGGCATTTTGATCAAACCACGGACTTCGCGTGGCCGCAACTGGCATCGCCGGTTCCATCAAATTGCTGATTCCATAGTCCTGATAAGCACCTGCATGGAAGGGAATCAAATAAGCATAGCTGTAATGAATGCCGGGTTCGTCGCCAAAATCCCAAAAATCCTCTTCTCTTAAATCTTCTTCGGTCAAAGGGGATGGAGGATCGATAGGCACCTGTTTACTGTCTTTATCAATGTATTCCTGTATGTCAAATGCCGTGGTGCCTGCGTCGTTGTTTGAGACAAACTGCTTTGGCGTCGCATCGGCATATTTAATCAGCAGATACCAGCATGCGCCAATGGTTGTCTGTACCGGAGCACCGCCGATCGCTTCTCTCATGGTGGCACCGGCCAGTGCCGCGCCTGAACCGGACAAACGCCCCTGGGTGGCCCAGAAAGTCTTATCCAAACTGGTATGGGTCGCAACAGGGAATAACTCATCATTATCAGTCGCGTATAACTGCATGGATTTGCCCAGAGCAGCCATACTCGTACCTTCAAACATTCGATTGGCATAACTTTTAACTTTGCTCAGCGCAGGCATCAGGATACCGAGCAACAGAATGATGATGCCAATCACAACCAACAATTCAACTAATGTAAAACCTTTCCTTTTCATTTTTTTACTCCTTACTTCTTTGAGATTCGCTTGACAGCCGATTAAGGCCCAATGACATATATATTTATTCCAGCAACTGTAATTTCCCGTTCTTTCGCGAATCTACTATTTTAACATTACACTTACCTTAAAGGGCTGCTGAAACTAACATCCAAAATTGAGTTCGACTTTCGCTAATAATCCTTTTAAGCTAAATCAGAGACCTCATTGTAAAATATACATCACAAAACTATATTTACCACGAGGCAGGAGGGTCAAAAAGATATGATTAATAACAAATATATAATAACAGTCCAATAATATAATACGTATTCCAAACCTGCCTATCTATTAGATTATACTATCCAAATATTAGGTTTGTGTCAATGATTTTCTCGAAAAAATAACCGTAAACCTTTAATTTTTTTAATATTGCTTGAAATACCCTGTTTTTTGCTTAGTATCTTTATTTCCGGGTAATAAAAATTTTATATTTTTTGGAATTATTATATGGATAGTACCGATAAAATCAGTGAAATAAAACAAGTTCTCAATAAAACCGGCCAATCGCATCTTTTGGACTTTTACGATGAATTGCCCTTCGACAAACGTCAAAAGCTTATTGCTGACATTGAAGAACTGGATTTCCAGCAGATAAATCGCTGGGTTGATGAATACGTCAAAAACACCACGCCGCATGAAGTTCCTAAAAATCTCGATCCTGCGCCCTACTACAAAGCCCGGCCTAATAATTTTAAAATAAAAGAAAAATACGAAACGGCTGCAAAAACCGGCATGCAATTGATCCAACAAGGCAGCGTTGCCGGCTTTGTCGTCGCGGGCGGTCAGGGAACCAGATTAGGATTCGACGGACCGAAGGGTAATTTCCCAATTAGCCCGATCAAGCAAAAAACCCTGTTTCAGCTCTTCGCAGAATATCTCAAAGCCGCATGTAAAAGGTACAATGTCTCGATTCCCTGGTATGTGATGACAAGTCCCTTAAATCATGAGCATACGTGCGACATCTTTGAACAAAATCAGTACTATGGCCTCAATAAAAATAACGTCATGATCTTTCAGCAGGGAACACTGCCCAATTTTGATTTTGATGGAAAGATTCTTTTAGCGGAAAAAGACACCATCGCCCGCTCACCTGACGGCCACGGCGGCAGCTTAAAGGCGCTCTATGCCAGCGGGGCCGCTGGAGATATGAGAAAACGCGGTGTCGAATATATCAGTTATTGGCAGGTTGACAATCCGCTCATTAATATCATGGATCCTTTATTCATCGGATTGCATGCCCTGGACAATTCAGAGATGTCATCAAAGGCTCTGAAAAAAGCAGAGCCGCTGGAAAAAGTCGGTAACTTCTGTCATGTTGACGGGAAGGTAACGGTTATCGAGTACAGCGATCTGCCGGATGAACAGGCAAAAAGAAAAAAAGAGGATGGCTCGCTGGTCTTTGAGTTGGGCAGTATTGGTATTCACCTGATCAGCGTTAGCTTCATTGAAAAACTGAACAAAAATGGTTTCGCTTTGCCGCTGCATCGGGCGGTAAAAAAAATCCCCCACATCAATTCGCAGGGTGATAAGGTAACACCGACAGAACCGAATGGTGTCAAACTCGAAAGTTTTGTCTTCGACGCCCTTCCTTTGGCCAAAAATTCGATGATCTTGGAAACATTGCGCGAGCAGGAGTTTGCTCCGACGAAAAATGCAACCGGAGTTGACAGTGCCGAAACGTCGCGGCACATGATGATCGGCCGGGCCGCGGACTGGCTTGAATCCGCCGGGATTGAAATACCTAAAAAACCCGAAGGCCACGTCGATGCTGTTCTGGAAATCGCTCCGAGTTTCGCGCTTTATAAAGATGATGTAAAATTAAAAAAAGGCGACATTCCTGATGTCAAACCGGGGCAAAAAGTGTATCTCGACTGATCTATAAAGTGACTCGCATAATTTATCATCCCTTGAAATTCAATCAAAAATCCCTTTACAGGGTTCTTTATACATTTTACAATTTGATTGATATACAAGGGCTATTAATAATTGTAGGTATAAGGGATTAATATAAAGTAAAGCAGGGATGTATATTGTATGATAGTAGATCTAATAAAGGGTTATAAATCTCAGTTACTGGAATTAAAATATGAACAATCTGGCGATCTCAGGCGGGCCGAAAGCCAATACGCTGAAAAATTATAATACCAATCCCTGGCCGATCATTGAAAAACAGGATATCGATGCGGTGGTGGGGGCATTGGAGAAAAATGATCTTTTCGGCGTCAACAATGACCAGATACAGGATTTTGAAAAAGCTTATGCGAATTATGTCGGCAGTCGATATGCGTTAGCCGTCAACAGCGGAACAGCGGCCCTGCATGTCGCGGTCGCCGCCGCCGGCATCACACCCGGCGACGAGGTCATCGTGCCGAGCTTTACGTTTGTCGCCTCGGCGACGTGCGTTCTGCATCATAACGGGATCCCGGTATTTGTCGATATCGACCCGGACACGTACAACATCGATCCTGATCTTATCGAGGCCAGGATCACCGAGAAGACAAAGGCGATCATCGCCGTTCATTTTCAGGGACTCTGTGCTCAAATGGATCCCATTAAAGCCATCGCGAAAAAACATAACCTCAAAGTG
>CAZNET010000054.1:0-10918 GCA_964571885.1 uncultured Pirellulales bacterium | reverse complement strand
GGTGAATATAATATTTCACCATTTGAAGCAGGTTACGGCTGGGCGGTCAAACTCGAGAAGGATTTCTTCATCGGCAAAACAGCCATGCAGAAAAATGCGGAGGACTACTCAATGAAAGTCTGCCGATTTGAATTTCCCGGTGTCAAGGGGATTCGGCCCGCCAGGCCGTATGACGGTATTTTAAATTCAAAAGAAAAATGTGTCGGCTGGGTGCTTTCCGGTGCGACAATCAATGAAAAACAGATCATTTTAGGATTTATCGATCGCGTGACGGCAGATAGCGACACGAACTTCGGTGTTTACTATACGGCAAGAAGTGAAAATCAAATCAAAAAAGGCAGGCCGAAAACAATTGAAAAAGAAAAAAAATTCGATACGGATATAAATGGTATTCAAGTCGAACGATTTGCTAAATTTTGATACAGGAGGTTTAATATGAATCCCGAAGGATACCTTTACACCAAAGACCATGAGTGGGCGAAAATCGAAGACGGCGTCGCGATCATGGGAATTACCGAGCATGCTCAGGAACAATTAGGCGAACTGACCTTCGTGGAACTGCCGGCGGCGGGTCAGGAGGTTGAGGTCGGAGACGAACTTGGTGTCGTCGAAAGCTCCAAAGCGGCCAGTGATATCTATTCACCTGTGACCGGAACCGTCACCGATATCAATGCCAACCTTGAAGACAAGCCCGAACTGATCAACGAAGATTGTTATGAGGCCGGCTGGATCTGTAAGATCGACATCACCGATGAAAACAGCTACAAAGATCTAATGGACGCGGAAGCTTACGAAGAATTCTTGAAGGAACTGTAATATGCCGTTTATTTCCAATACCGACCAGCAGCGCCGTGATATGCTTGCCGAAATCGGCCAGTCGATGGACGAGTTATTCGGTGACATACCGGCCGATCTGATCAAATCTGATTTTAATCTACCGGCCGGTTTAAGCGAGCAGAGAACACGTGAAGTGCTGGCGGACCTTGCGGCGAAAAACTCCATCGACCTGACGTGCTTTCTCGGCGGCGGTTTTTACGATCATTTCATTCCAGCGGCGATTTATTCATTAATCAGTCGAGGGGAATTTTATACGGCTTATACGCCCTACCAGCCGGAATTGTCCCAGGGCACGCTTCAGGCAATATACGAATACCAATCCGCAATCTGCCGATTGACGGATATGGAGGCATCGAATGCATCACTTTACGATGGCGGCACAGCCATGTACGAAGCGATGATGATGGCGCTTCGGATCACCGGAAGAAATAAAATTATCATCGACGACAGCGTCAACCCGATCTACAGGGTAATGATACATTCTTATACAAAGAACCTGAAGATCGAACTCGATGAAATCCACTGCACCGACGGCCAGGTCGATCGAAAACAGATCAAAAAGCTGCTCGATGACGACACCGCGGCAGTGATTCTGCAGAACCCGAATTTCTTCGGCTGCGTCGATGACTTCAGTGACATAGCGGAAATCATACACGCCAAAAAGGCTCTTTTGATCTGCTCTTGCTATCCGATCTCGCTGGGCCTATTGAAAACACCGGGGCTTATGGGAGTCGATATTGTCACCGGCGAGGGGCAAAGCATGGGCATGCCGATGTCATTCGGTGGGCCCTATCTGGGTTTTCTGGCAACGAAGAGCAAATACATGCGAAAAATGCCCGGCAGGATCGTCGGCCAGACCAAAGACAGAAACGGTAACAGAAGCTTTGTCCTGACACTGCAGGCCCGGGAACAGCACATTCGCAGAGACAAGGCGACTTCGAATATCTGCACCAATGAAGCCCTGTGTGCGTTAACCGCTTTGTTATATTTATCCTTGATGGGAAAAGAAGGTCTTTGCGAAACCGCCAAGCTTTGTGCCGATAAAGCAAGTTACGCTTATAAGCGACTGACGGCAATACCGGGTGTTAAACCGCACTTCAAATCAAAATGGTTCTTCAACGAATTCGTTCTCGATCTGCCCTGTGAAGCCGCCGACGTCATCGCCAAACTGATCGAAAAAGGCTTTGCGGCCGGATTTCCCCTGAGCCGGTATTACGAAAATATGGATAATTCGATCCTGATCTGTGTTACGGAAAAAAGAACAAAACAGCAAATCGGCATGCTTGCCGAAGCACTGGAGAGCGCTTTATGAAATTGATCTTTGAAAAATCGGTGCCGCAAAGACGCGCGATAAAAACCAATCCGGATGATGTCCCCACCTCGATTAATATCAAAAGCAACTACCTGAGGGAAAAACAGGCAGAGTTACCGGAATTGTCCGAGCTGGACGTTGTCAGGCATTTCACTGAACTGTCACGCAGGAATTTCGGCGTGGATACCAACTTTTATCCGCTCGGTTCCTGTACAATGAAATACAACCCGAAGGTTGCCGAACGCATTGCCTCGTATCCGGGTTTTGCGCACCTGCATCCACTGCTGCCGCAGCTTCGGATGGGCGGCATGCTGACGCAGGGTGTTCTGCAGATCCTCTATGAAACCGATAGGTTCCTTCGGGAAATTACGGGGATGGCCGGTTTTACCATGCAGCCGATGGCAGGCGCTCACGGCGAACTGACCGGTATTATGATCATGGCCGCTTACCACGCCGACAAAGGCAACAAAAAAAGCATCGTGCTGATCCCGGATAGCGCCCACGGTACCAATCCGGCCAGCGCAGCCATTGCGGGCTATAAAACCGTCTCCGTTCCTACCGGCACAAACGGCGTGATGGAGCCGGATGCCTTGAAGGATTTCCTTGATGACAGCGTTGCCGGCCTGATGCTGACCTGTCCGAACACACTGGGTTTGTTCAATCCGCATATCCAGGAGATCTGCGAGATGGTCCACAGTGTTGACGGCCTTGCCTATTATGACGGAGCCAACCTGAACGCGATTGTCGGGAAAGCCCGTCCGGGCGATTTCGGCTTTGATATTGTCCATCTGAACCTGCATAAGACCTTCGGCACCCCGCACGGCGGCGGCGGGCCGGGAGCAGGCCCGGTCGGCGTCACTGAAAGACTGTTGGATTTTTTACCCGTTTCATTGGTCGTTAAACGAAATGACGGCACGTATGCCCTTGAATACGACAGGCCGAAATCGATCGGCTATATCGCGCCGTTTTACGGCAACTTCGGTATCATTCTCCGCGCTTATGTTTACATTCTCATGCTGGGAAAAGAAGGCTTCAGGCGCGTTGCCGAGAACGCGGTCTTGAACGCAAATTATATCAAGGAAAAATTAAAAGCACATTATAAGATCGCCTACGATAAGACCTGTATGCACGAATGTGTTTTCAGCCCGACGGATAAAATGCTCGAAAAAGATGTTCACGCGGTGGATATCGCCAAGGCCCTGATCGACAGGGGCTTCCATCCGCCGACGGTTTATTTTCCGACCATCGTCAAAGAAGCGATGATGATCGAACCGACCGAAACCGAGAGCAAGGAGACGCTGGACGCGTTTATTGACGCAATGATCGACATAGCCAAACAGGCCCAGAAAGAACCGGATGCCGTCAAAGCAGCGCCGCACACCACCCCGGTCTCAAGACCCGATGAAACCGCCGCGGCGAAAAACCACGACATCGCTTTTCTGGACTAAAACAGCTTTTTAACATCATGTTGAAGATTTTGCTCGTCAATCCGCCTATTTACGATTTTGCCGCTTATGATTTCTGGCTAAAACCCTACGGCTTATTGAGCGTAGCGGGTTTTCTTCACGGCAAAGCTCAAATGCAGTTGTTCGATTATCTTGACCGCGAGCACCCGTTCGTAAGGCGGCAGGAGAATCTTCGATTCGATAAATGGGGACGCGGGCGGTTTTATTTGGAAAAAATACCAAATCCCGAGGTCCTTAAAAATATTCCGCGTCATTTCAGACGGTTTGGCCTGCCGAGAAAATTTTTTCACGACTTTCTGAAAACAAAAGGCCCGTTCGATTTGGTCATGATCCAGACGATGATGACCTACTGGTATCCCGGTATAAAAGAAGTCATTGAGGATATCAGAGAATATTTCCCTGATGCCGGAATCATCGCCGGCGGCAATTATGCGACGTTATGTCCCGAGCATGCCGGGTTGCTCGGTATCGATCTAATTGTCAAAGGAACAAGTCTCGATCCACTCTGGAGCTATCTTGGTGTCGAACCTGACTTAAATCAGCCGGCACTGTGGGAATCTTACGACCATCTCAAAACCGGTGCGATCAAACTCAGTGACGGCTGTCCCTTCAACTGCACTTATTGCTCGGTGCCGGAGGTCTATGGTAAATTCAAAAAGCGACCGTTAAACAGATGCCTGGAAGAACTCAAACGGCTTGAAAAATCAGGAGTAAGCAATCTGGCCTTTTATGATGATGCCTTGTTATTCGACGCTGAAAAGATACTCGTGCCTTTCCTGAAGGAAAAGATTAAATTGAATATCAATGTAAATCTTCACAGCCCAAACGCCCTTAATGCCAGATTTCTTAAAAAGGATTTAGCTCAGTTAATGGTCGGGGCCGGTTTCAAAACGTTCTATCTTGGTTTTGAAAGCAGCTCGCGTCAATGGCAGAAGAAGACGGGCAGTAAGGTTAATTCCGAAGAACTCGAGCAGGCCGTGATGCATCTGAAAAATGCTGGAGCCGATCCCAGTGATATTACTGCTTATCAGATCATCGGCCATCCCGACAGTGACATTCAGCAACTCGAAGAAACAATGGTCTTTGTCCACAGTCTGGGCATCCGGGGCATGCTGGCGGATTTCTCCCCGATCCCAGGCACACCCGACGGCGATGCCTGCAGCAAATGGGTTGATATGTCAGAACCCTTGATGCACAATAAAACCGCCTTCCCCGTCATCCTTCTGGGCTTCGAAGAAACCAACCGCCTCAAAGACCTCCAGCGCAAATTGAATCGATCGTTAAACGCTTAAACAAAAGGCATTTAAAGGAGCTTGTTTGATTTTTGCTTCCATTTAATATATATTGTAGGATTCATGAAAAGTCCAATGGTACATATAAAAAGCTTCGGCTGTCAGATGAATAAGCTTGACACGGCTTTGGTAGCTGCATCGCTCAAAGAGGCGGGCTTTGCACTGGCCAATTCCAGCGAGCAGGCCGACGCGGTGATCATCAATACCTGCTCGGTCCGCGGCCACGCAGAAGAGAAGGTCATGTCTCATCTGGGTCACCTCAAACACATCAAAGAAAATCAGCCCGACCTGGTTGTAGCGGTAATGGGATGCATGGCTCAGCGGATGGGTAACGGACTGCTTAAACATGATGCAGTCGATATCGTCTGCGGGCCGGCCCAGATACCAAGGATCGCTGAAACGATCAAAGACGCCTTAAATGAAAGATCCAAAACGATCTTAATAACCGAAAAAATAAGAAAATCTGACGAGCAGACAAACAACCATCTCGAGGATTTCGAATCGGTTTACGACCGGGCGGATAAAGACATTCCCGGCCAAGCCTTTGTTCGCGTCATGCGCGGCTGTGACAATTTCTGCACTTACTGCATCGTGCCGTATGTCCGCGGGCCCGAAATATCGCGTCCGCCTGAAAGAATCGTTCAGCAGGTAAAACGCCTGGCCGACGAAGGCGTCAAATTGGTCACCCTGCTGGGACAGACGGTCAATTCTTATCATTACCAGCAGGGCGAAAAGACATACTGTCTGGCTGATATTTTGAAGATGGTCAGTGACATCGACGGCATTGAGTGGATTCGGTTTGTCACTAACTACCCGCACAAGCGCTATTTCGAGCCGATCATGCACGTGATGGCCGATCTGCCGAAGGTCTGCAGCTATCTGCATATCCCCGCCCAGAGCGGTTCGGATAAGATTTTGAAGGCTATGAATCGTAAATACACCCGCGATGAATATATCGGTTTATTAGACAAAGCAAGAAGTATTGTCCCTGATATCGATATCGCGGGCGACTTTATCGTGGGCTTTGCCGGCGAAACCGAAGACGATTTTCAGCAAACGGTGGATCTTGTTAAAAAGGCGAAATACAAAAACTGTTTCGTCTTCAAATATTCGCCCCGGCCCGGTACTACGGCGGACAAAAGACTTGAAGATACTGTCGACGATGAAACGAAAAAACAGCGTAATATCGAACTGCTGGCTGTACAGGAAGAGATCAGCGAACGGCTCAGCCGTAAATTCATGAATCAAAAAGTCAGAGTTCTTGTCGAAGGACTGAGTAAAAAATCCCATCTCAACAATTCCGAAGCTGCCGATCATCCACAGCTTGTCGGAAGAACTGCCGCCGACTGGATCGTGGTATTCAACGGCCCGGTGTCACTGGCAGGTCAATTCGCAAATATCAAAATTACAAAAACAAGCCCGCTGACACTCTTCGGCGAATTAGTGAATTAAATGTCACGATAAAGGCAGAAAAGTCGCCAAAATAAGTGTTACACCAAAACCTATTAACGCAAGCGTACTGACGGTTACGGTCCAAGTCTTCAGTGTCTCCACTTCCGTAAAACCGCTCATCTTGGCGAAGATCCAGAAACCGCTGTCGTTCATCCAGTTGCCGCATTGCGCCCCGAAACCGATCGCCGTCGCCAAATAGACCGGATGATAACCGATCGACTCAGTTGAGGTAATCAAAGATGCCAGCATCGCCGAGGTCGTAATCATTGAGACAGTGCTGGACCCTTGCGCGAATTTGATCAAAAACGCGATGAAAAATCCGATAAACAACAATCCCATCCCGCCGACCGGTTCAGCGGATTTGGTGACAAACATATTCTGGATCGCCGGTCCGATCTCAGCGGTCTTGAGCATGGCCCCGAACGCGCCGCCCGCCGAGGTAATCAAAATAATAATCCCGCCGCTCATCAGTGCGTTCTCGATCAGCCTGGACAACTGCTGTCGGCTCGGTTTTCGCTGCCGCCAGAATACATAAATCGCGACCGCTCCCGCGACAAGCATCGCCAGATTTGCGTTACCGATCAGCGATGTCAATTGCAAAACATTCTGCAGCGATTCGTTATCAGGAGATTTTTTTACCAGCGTCGAAACAATGGTATTGGAGGTGATCATCAAAACCGGCAGAACGATCGGCAACATCGACGCAAACAAACCCGGTAGTTTCTCGTCAGGCAGCGGCTGCGGTTCTTCCACACTGCCCTCCAGAGGACGCATCGGAATATCCATTTTTCTCGAAAGCCAGCCGATGAAAAATAAAATAATGACCGCCGTTGGAACCGCTACCAGCAGACCCACAGAAATCATCATCCCTATATCGATACCCAGCGTCTCAGCGATGATCAACGGCCCGGGCGTCGGCGGAACGAGTGAATGCGTAATGGATGCGCCGGCTCCCATCGCCAGAACCAGCAGCACAAAACTTTTCTTTGTCTGGCGGTGCATAGACCTCGCCAGCGGCAGTAATAGGTAAAAAACCGTATCGAAAAAGACCGGTATCGACAGCACAAATCCACTGGTCATCAGTGACAACGAACAGCGTTTTTCGCCGAGCAACCGGATAAACGATCGAACGATCCGGTCAGCCGCCCCACTGTCGATCAAGCACCGGCCGATGACCGCCGCCATAGCGATCACGATACCGATCTTTCCGGCCGTCGTACCAAATGCCTCGGCAACCCGGCTGATCTTTTCCGCCATGTCACCCGGCGCCAGCAAACTGACCACAATTGCCGCCGAGATCAGCGCGATAAAGGCATTAAACCGAAAATAAATGATCAACCCAAGCACAGTAATGACCCCCGCGGCCAATATGATCAAAGGATGAATTTCTGCCATCTTTTATCTCCTTAAAAATCAATCCATTGAAACGATATTTTCACAAAAGCATGTTGCGTTTTTTTACTTTTGTCTTTTTACCCTTTTAGAAAGTTCTGGTAGCGATCCACGTCAGGCCTATCCATGTCCCGATCCCGCTGCCGATATTCGCGAAAGCGGTTACCAGCAGAATCTTCGTAACATGATTGGTCCAGAAGCCTTTCACGGATGAGGTCGCCTGCGGCAGGTCATGAAAATCCTCAACGGCAGGCCGGCTGATCCACGCCTGGACGATTCCGGCGACCCAGCCGGCCGCCATAAATGGATTAATACTTGTCAGCGGTGCCGCCAGAAACGCTGAAAGTATCGTCAACGGATGGGCCAGGGCCGCCGCCGCTCCGACGGCTGACAAAATTCCGTTGATCATGATCCAGATATAAATATTTTCAATCGAATGAGCAGCTCCTTCCTTAAAAAAGCCGTAAACAATTACACCGATAATGGCCGCGGGTATCCCCCATTTAAAAAAGACAGGCCAGACCGACCTCGGCGGCAATTCCTCCAGTTTGCTCAGATCGTTGTCCTGATGAATGTATTGTTTAATACCGTTGACGTGTCCGGCTCCGACGACCGCGACGATTTTTTGTCCCTTGGCATCGCGAATCTTCTGTGCCAGATAGATGTCACGCTCATCGATAAGCCTACGTTTAATTTCAGGCAGTTTCTCGCCAAATTGTTCCAAAACAGCTTCGAGCTGGTCTTTCTGTTTGATCTGCTCGACCAGTTCTTCGCTGATCTCTTCGTCTTGGAACATAATCGATGCCGTCAGTTGAACCAGCATCTTCAGCTTATTCCAAAATCCGAGATACCCCCATACCCGTTTTAATGTCACCTCGATCTTTCGGTCGGCCAGGATCACCTCGGCTCCGACTTCCTTCGCCGACTCGACACCCTGCAGCATCTCGGCACCGGGCTGTACTCCAAGCTTCTCGCCGATCTTTCGGTAAAACGCGCTCATAATAAGCTGGGCCAGAAAAAACACGCCTTTTTTCTCACGGATGATCTTGAAAATATTCATCTTCTTCCAGGCTTCTTTTTCAACCAGCGTCTTATACCTCGGCTCGCAAAGCTCCACCGCCACACCGTCAGGCCGAACCGATTCCACCGTCATCCGAACATCCTCAACACTCTCTTTGGAAACATGCGCCGTCCCGACAAGGTAAACTTCCTTGCCTTCGACTTCTACAAATTCAACACTTTCAGGCAGCTCGACACCGGCCTCGGTCATAAATTTCCTTTCATTTGATCCAAAACCGGAAATATACCATAATCAGCCCTAAACCTCAACCTTGCTTTTTCACCGGCTTGTTTTCGGTCGTTTTTTTGAGATATGAAAATATGATTACGTAGGCAATGAAAGTTTGTCTTTTCGAGTGTTTTTGCCGCGGAATTGCCTTGGGGTCATGCCGACAAGGTCCTTGAAGGTGCGTGTAAAATAGCTCTGGTTATTGTAGCCGACCTCGAAGCAGATCTCGGTGCAGTTCTGGTTGGTCGCCAGCAGCAGTTCTTTTGCCCGTTCGATTCTTACATGCGTCAGGTAATCGATCACGGTAATGCCCATCTGTTCCTTGAACACATGCGCCAGCCTTGAAACACTCAGGTGACACGCCTTAGCGACATCGGCCAGGGAAATCTGCTTGTCGTAGTTGGCGTCGATATAATTGATGGCCGGACTGATCTGGGTTACCTTGCGTGAGTCCTGGCAGGAATAAACAAGCTCAATAAATTCGTTCAGCGCCGCACTGATCCATGCGCACAAATCTTCCTGGTTATTGATCTTCATTACCTTATTGATATAGCCAAGATTTTTTTCGAGCATCAGATCAACGTCCACGCCCCCCTCAACCGCCGAGCGGCTCAGGATACTGAGCAGTTCGAGCATGCGGACCTTCAGCACACCAATGTCACCGGCGTTATTGAACAGAATCGTACCGAGGATGGAATTGAGGATTTCCTTAGCCCCGGTACGGTCGCCGATCTTGACCTTGCCGATCAGCTCGCGCTCTGATTCCAGCGGGTACTGCCACTCGGCCCCGAGTTTTTTCTTCTCGTGGATGAACTCGCCGATCTTCGATTGCTGTTCGCTTCGCTGCTGCCGCCAGCGGATCATCCGAGGATCAAAGCCGCCCACTTCATAGAGCAGATCGAACAGAAACTCCGCCGCCTTTTGGATTTGCTTGCCCTTAATGACAGGCAGATTCTTAACCGCCTCTGACAGTTTTTTTTCGTCCACTTTAAACCCGTTAAACTGCGACTTGATATCCTTGATCAGATTTTCTCCTGCAGGCTCCCAAAGACATTTGCCGAAAAACATCCCGCCGAGTGCTTTTTCCTTATCCATAATGGGTATGCACACGACCACCAACCCCGCGTGACATAGTGACACGTAAGACTGGCCCGTTTCAAATGCGATTTGAAGACTCTTAGCCTTATGTTGTTTACACTTTTTAGAAAGCCTTGGACTTTTATTTACAAGCAAGCAAAAATCCGAATTGCCGTTTTTTGGGGACATCGAAGCAATTTTTTTTCCTTTAATGTCCGTCGTCTCTAAACTCATTGAAAAGTGTTTGCGGAAAATAGCTTCTATTTTCTTGTAACCACTAACAGAAAGCTTCTGACATAATGGACATTTGCCCGACATTCTCTAAATGCCTTAAAACGGTATTAATAATGACCTTATGGTCTTTGATCTAATAAAAGTATTATATCAAAACAGCAAGATAATTACAATTATTTTTAAGGAAAATTATCGTAAAGTGCGTGATATGACGATTCTTTCTTAACATATCCAGTCGGCACGCCGATTTAAATAACCGAAATTTGGGAATAACCTTTGAAAATATGATAAATCATCACCAGAGCGACAATTCCGTAAACGATGCGGGGAAGCCATTTTGAAAACTCCGTAAGCATCAACTCTGCGCGACTGGCGTAATGGTTGGATATTTTGAGCGTGACTTTTTCAAAGGAACCACTTTCTTCGCCGACTTTCCAAAGATCGATAAATTCAGCAGGAAGACCCTTCCTGTCAAAACCTTCATAGGCGGGATTACCATTTTGAGCTGATTCGATGCTGCCTTTTATACGTTTAAAGACGACAAAATTGCCCGCGAACTCGCAAGCGA
>CAZNET010000053.1:0-10987 GCA_964571885.1 uncultured Pirellulales bacterium | reverse complement strand
GAAGTCCGGCTCAGATCAGAGGTTAACCAAAATCGGCAGGATTCTTCGCGAATATTCTCTTGACGAATTGCCGCAATTGTTTAATATATTAAAAGGCGACATGAGTATTGTCGGGCCCAGGCCCTTATATCTGTCGCAGGTTGAGGAGTGGGACGATCGGCAGAAAAAAAGACTGTTCGTCAAGCCGGGACTGACTGGGTTGGCTCAGATATCCGGCAGAGGAGAGCTTACCAGGGAAGAAAAGCTCGAACTCGATGTGAAGTATGTCGAAAATAATAATAGATGGATTGATATAAAAATAATTTTCAAAACGCTGTTACTGGTGTTCGGCCGAAAAAGCATTTATGAAAAACGCTACTCGAAGGATGAAGAAACAAGACGCCGGACCGAAAATATATAATCAAGAACAGAGGTGTTATTTTGAGTGTGATCTTAAAACGGAAATATTATACCCGGCTTGAACAGCTTTGTCAACTAACGGAAGAACAAAAAGAGCAAATTCGAAGCGTCGTCGACGAGTTTGCCTTCAGAGGTAACGATTATTACCTGTCTTTGATTAATTGGGACGATCCTGACGATCCGATTCGCAGAATTATCGTTCCGGATATTCGCGAACTGGAGCAATGGGGGCGTCTGGATCCTTCTGACGAGAAAACTTATACCATCCTGCCCGGTCTGGAGCATAAATATAATTCGACCGCACTACTTCTGGTCAGCAATGTCTGCGAAGGAATTTGCCGCTATTGTTTTCGCAAAAGAGTATTCCGTGAGAAAGGCCGCGAGTATCTCAGAGATATACCCGCTGCCATGGAGTACCTCAGAGAACATAAAGAAATTACAAACGTGCTGCTTACCGGCGGTGACCCGCTGGTTCTTTCGACCGGAAAACTGGACAATATTATCCGGCAAATCAGAGAGATTGATCATATCGGGATTATCCGGATCGGCACCCGAATGCCGGTTTTCAATCCGTACCGTATTATCCAGGACCCGCATCTTCTTGAACTCATTCAATCGTACAGTACGGATGATAAAAAAATCTATATCATGACACATTTTATGCATCGGCGCGAATTGACGGATGTCGCGATTAAAGGCGTTAATCTGCTTATCAAATCCGGTGCGATCATTTGTAATCAAATGCCGTTAATCAGGGGCGTTAATGATAATCCGCAGGTCCTCGCCGAACTGCTTGCCGAGTTGTCATTTATCGGAGCGATTCCCTATTATATTTTTCAGTGCAGGCCGTCACTGGGGAACAAAGCGTATACCGTTCCGATCGAAGAAGGCTATGAAATAGTCGAACAGGCAAAGGCGAGGGTTTCCGGCCTGGCCAAACGCGTGCGATTTGTCATGTCACACAGTACCGGAAAAATGGAAATCATTGGTAAAACGCATGACCGTGTTTATTTTAAGTATCACCGCGCAGCCATCGATGAAGACAGCGGCAGATTTCTTGTCTTTAACAGTAATCCCAAAGCCTACTGGCTGGAAGACTATGACGAAGTAATTCATGATTATTCGATCAGTCCGACCTATAAGGTTTATGGACCCGAATAAGGATTGATTTGGCCGCGATGCGTCCTGTCGCTGAACGGCACAAGTAGCCTTAATATACTTTATTGACCGTTACGGAGGCTGTTTAATTGGAGAGAAAAAAATGAAGAAGATCGTTTTGATGCTGTTGCTGACCGTTTTATTTTTCACTTCTGAAAGTTTCTCACTCGAACCGTCACAGATACTGGTCCTGGCAAATAAGGATATCGAACAATCGGTCAAACTTGCCGAATATTATTGTCTCAAGCGAAAACTTCCGAAAAAAAATATCCTGAAATTGTCTCTCGGCTCAAAGCTTACGGATGAAATTTCACGGGAAGACTATTTATCAAAAATAAAAGAGCCGGCCTTGACCCATCTGAAGGAAACCGAACTGTTAGGACAGATCAAATGCATCCTGACAACCTACGGCGTTCCATTCATTGTCGGGCCCATCGAACCGGATGACCGTCAAAAAAATGAGATCGAACAGCTGAAGAAAAGGCTCATAATGGAAACCGCTGTTCTCGATAAACTCAAACAGCAGAAACCTGTCAACCCTGACTATGTCCAATACGGCGAAAAAGTATTGGCACAAATTAAAAATCGCATCAATTATTTGAACGGCAAAGATACCGACGCGTCACTGGACAGTGAATTGTCGATGATTCTGGTAAGAAATTATAATCCTTATCGCTGGAGTCCCAACCACCTTAAGGGCGATACCGGCCTGAGCTTTGAAACAATGATGGTCTGCCGGATTGACGGCCCGGGATTCGAGATCGCCAAAGGACTGATTGACAAAGCCCTGGCCGCCGAACAGCAGGGTCTGAAAGGAACCGCCTACATCGATACGAGGGACATTGAAAAGGACAATATCATGTTTTCTTTCGGCTCCTATGATCAGAGCCTGAGAGATTTGGCAAAATTGATAAATTCCAAAAATATTATGTCCGTCCAGAAAGAAACGACCGATGCGGTCTTTAAGGTCAACTCATGTCCCCGTACGGCGCTTTATTGCGGCTGGTATAGTCTGAAAAAATATATCGATGCTTTCGATTTTGTTGACGGTGCCATCGGGTTTCATATCGCCAGCTTCGAGGCTCAGGACCTTCGCAATCCAAACAGCACTCAATGGGTTCCCGCGATGTTAACCGACGGTATTACCGTAACACTCGGCCCGGTCGCCGAGCCGTATCTGCATGCCTTTCCGATGCCTCACGAATTTTTCTCCGAACTGTTCGACGGTAAATCTGTGGTCGAGGCTTTTTATTATACAAAACGTTTCAATTCCTGGCGCATGATGCTGATCGGCGACCCTTTGTATACCCCCTTTCCAAGATCGGAACCCGCTTATCCTTAGTGCGATGTCAAGTAATCTTATAACGTCTGACAGCGTAATGAGTGATATGAACCACAGCAATAGCCGCCAATGACAAATAGATATCCGAAACATACACGTCTTTTCCAATCATCAGCGATGTTAGTTTCGTAACCGCCAGCAATAGCACCGGCGCCATGAAAATGATGGATTTCCACACGGATATCGACATAAAAATCGGTTTGATGTTTTGTATGTACCGAAGCCAGATCACCGTGAAGAACGCATAAGCGCCCAGATGAAAGACGATGTTAAATGCCGGTATCAATTCGGCCAGGTTCGTTCTCGCCAGGTTTGTGAACAGAAAGATCGATAATCCCGTCACTGTCACAAAAGCCGGCCAGAACTGCATTGTTGACAAAATGACCAGAGCCGTCACCGCTCCGCTGAGGTCCGCGACAAAATCGGCAAAGTCACACATCCTGCCGATACGGGTTTGCAGCCATTCGTCCAGAACGCCGTACCAGACAACGACCAGTAAAACCCACCACACGGCAGGTTTACGCCAGCTTACTTTTTGATAAGGCTTGATAACGAACCAGAGCAAAAAGACAAGAATAAGATACGATATAAAATGCAGAGCTTTATCCGATACCCGTGCCTGATACACAATCTGCGGAATGGGGATATGCGTGATAATAAACAGGACCGGCCAGTAAATTATCAGCATTGAAATCGTTAACAACTGTCTTCGTTTTATTTTCATCCGGATTCTTAAATCTTTTTATTTACTATGTTTAGGCTATGACGATTGGTTTTCGAATTTCTGTTATTTTTGACATTATACTCAGCTTTCGAATATTACCAAAGAGAACTTTAGTTTTACTCGGTATATTTTTATGATATAGTAAACCAGCCAATACAAATTCCAATTTTTTGAGGACCGTTAAAATGAAATTATTGAAATGCCGCCATGACATCGTACCGATTTTGATTCTTTTAACATGTATGCTCGGGATCACCCTTTTCGCGGCTGACAGGTCGAGACGTCATACGGGTTCGAGAAGACAAAAAATCATCCAGCTTTCCACCCCCAGAACCACCGGGGAAATGAGCCTTGAAAAAGCATTGTCACTTAGGCGAAGTGTGCGGTCGTTCAGTGACAAAAAGGTTGAGTATGTCGAGATTGGTCAGTTGTTGTGGGCCGGCCAGGGCATTACCGATACCCAAAGAGGATTCAGAACCGCACCGTCGGCCGGCGCGATCTATCCGATGACCCTGTATCTGGTCCTTCAAGAAGGATTGTTTGTGTATAAACCGAAGGAACATGTCTTATCCCTGGTGCTGGATGATGATATTCGCGAAAGGCTCTTTGAGGTCGCATTGGAACAACAGGCCGTCAGGGACGCTACCTGCAGTATTATTATCGCCGGAGAGGTGCGCAAGGTCTCGGCCAAATACGGTCATAAAGCAAAACGCTTTATGCAGATAGAGGCCGGTCATATTGCCCAGAATATTCAGCTCCAGGCGACCGCGATGGGCCTCGGAACGGTACCGATGGGCGCATTTAATATCAAAGGCGTAGCCAAGGCCTGTAAAATGTCACCGAGATTCGAACCGCTTTACATTATGCCGATCGGCTATCCGAAAACGCCGCAGACGGAAAAACACAGCAACTCTACTGAGCCGGATTCAGAAGGGTAGACGTATATCGGTTGGTAATCGGAAGACGTCTGTCCTTGCCGAAGGCCTTAGGCGTGATCTTGACGCCGGGCGGCGACTGTCTGCGTTTGTATTCATTACGATCGACCATCTTCATGACGCGTACGACCTGGTCGCTGGGCAGCTCCGAATCGATGAGTTGGCGGGCGGATTTGTCTTCTTCGACATATCCTTTCAAAATCGCATCAAGCAAATCGTAATCCGGCAGTGAATCCGTATCTTTTTGATCCTCGCGAAGCTCCGCGCTGGGCGGGCGTACGATCACATCGTTCGGAATGATCTCATGTTCTTTGATCCTGTTGATGTGCTCGGCGAGCTTATACACCAGCGTCTTGGGGACATCTTTTATGACAGCAAATCCTCCCGCTGTGTCGCCATACAACGTCGCGTAACCCACGGCGGTCTCGCTCTTGTTGCCGGTGGTCAAAACCAATGCTCCAAACTGATTACTCAGAGACATCAAAATCGAACCGCGAATGCGGGCCTGGAGATTTTCATAAGCGATGCCCCGGTCGTCCCAACCGGGAATACACGACAGTTCAGTATTAAAAATTTCAAGGATCGGCTGGATCGGAATGGTCTTGAAATCGATTCCCAGGTTTTCTGCCAGTTTTTGAGCGTCGGATTTGGTTGCGTCGGAATTAAATTTCGAGGGCATGGTGATACCGATGACATTTTTCGGACCGGTTGCCTCGGCGGCAATAGCGGCCACCAGGGACGAATCGATACCGCCACTGAGCCCGATCAGCACCTTTTTGAATCGATTTTTATTGATATAGTCGCGTGTCCCCAGAACCAGCGCATGGTAGGCTTCGTCGAGTTGATTAATGGGCTTTTTCATTTCCTGACTCACCGGTTTGATCGTGACGTTGCCGGATGTGCTTTCGATATCCGCGACGAATAAATCTTCCTCAAAAGCTTTGGCCTTGGCGACGGTTCTGCCGGACGAATCGGTAAGAATACTACGCCCGTCGAAAACCAGTTCGTCCTGACCGCCAATGAGATTGCAGTAAATGACAGCGCTGTTGAATTTCTTCGCACAGAGGCTGACAACATCCTCACGGGTGTGGATTTTGCCGAGGTGGAAAGGCGAAGCGGAAATATTCAGCACAAGGTCGACGGGTTTGACCTTGTTCAAAAACCCATCCAGCCAGTCAATGTCCCAGATATCGGCACAAATGGTGACAGCAATTTTGATATCGCAGACGTTAATGGTTACCGGTTTGTTTCCCTCCTTGAAATAACGCGGTTCGTCAAAAACACCGTAATTCGGTAAAAGCCCTTTATGATAGATCCGATCGATCCTGCCTTTTCTTAATACCGCGGCGCTGTTATAACGGCAGTTGTTCTCAAGATGAGCAAAACCGACAATGATAGATATCTCAGGGCAGTCGTTGGCCAGCTTTTCAACCGCCTTGAGGTTGTCGTCAAGAAAATGCTTCTTAAACAGCAGATCCTCCGGCGGATAACCGCAAATTGAAAGTTCCGGAAAGACCAGCATATCGACATGTTGTTCGAGCGCGCGATTGTAATACTGTTTCATCTTCTCAGCATTGCCCTGAAGGTCGCCGACAATCGGATTGAGCTGTCCTAATCCAATTCGCACTGCAACTCCTTTCTATGCAATTGGTTTCGATTCCCGCCCATTGTAAACAAAACTATCTTGAAGTACAAATAAATTCATTTTGAATGGATTAAAATTGATTCATGGATGATGAATTGCGAAGATGGTTCAGGGCCTTCTGAGCTGGTGTGAATTCCGGATTGATTTTCAGAGCCTCACGCAGGTGAGTGACAGCCGGATCGACTTCATTTTGCTTCAAATAAACGATCGCCAGATTGTAATGAGCCGCCACATAATCCGGCTTTAGATCAATTGCAATTTGATAATGAATCATGGCCTTATCAAGCTGACCACGGGCCTGGCAGAGATTGGCCAGGTTGTAATGCGCCGTTTCGTAATCCGGTTTTAACTCGATTGAGCTTACATACTGTTTATGAGCCTCATCGTAGCGATCCAGTAGAAACAGAGCGTAACCGAAGTTGTTCCGGCCCTCGGCGAAATACGGATTAAATTGAACCGCTTTTTCATAATGACTGATCGACTCTTCGGTCCTGCCGAGATACTGCAGGGCATTGGCCAGATTGTAATTAGCCTTTGTGTCGTTGGGATCGATCTCCAAAGCCGCTTCAAGGAAAGGGATCGCGTCTTCAGCATCGCCTCGGCGAACAAGGGCAAAACCGATATTATTTAAGGCTTCAAGATACCGTGGTTTGATCTGAAGCGCTTTATCGAAATGCACCGCAGCCTCGTTATATTTTTCCTCATCTGCCAGCTCATTGCCAAGAATCGCATGGGCGAGATAATTGTCCTCGGTGACTTGGGCCGTGTGGGAGAAAAGTGTCATATCGTTTTTCCAGTAACCGACCTGCCGAAACGTCAGCAATGACAACACAGCCAGAATGATAACGGATACCGTGATAACCGCAGCCTTTTTAAGTTTGAGTTTGGCCGCCAGATCGGATACACCCCAGGTAAAAGCGATGGAAAATCCGATCAGGGGAACATATACATATCGGTCGGCCATGGACTGGCTGCCCACCTGCACCAGCCCGATCACCGGGATCAATGTCCCGAGATACCAGAACCACCCGACGGCGGGATATTTATATTTTCTGATAGGGACAATGACAGCCGCGGTGACAACCAGCAATACCGCTCCCGACAAAATCACCTTCGCCAATGTCACTGAAGAAAACAAAAGCGGATAGAACGGCGCCAGATTGATTGGAACAAATATTTTGCCAAGATAAGCGACATAGGCGATGACCGCATTGGCAAGTCGGATATCAAGAGGAATAGCTTCAATGTCACTAACCGCACCCCCGCGATGTTCGACCCAAAAGGTTATCACACACGAAGCAGCCGTTAAAATAAACAAAGGTATTTTTTCGATGACCAGCTTTAAGATGTGCCGTCGCTGCGTGTTATCAAAAGTAAACCTCTCGAGCGGCCAGTAGTCAAGCAAAAGTAATACGAACGGCAGCGTCACCAGCATCGGTTTGGCCATCAGCCCCAGCGCGAATACTACGCCGGTCAGCAGGTACCAAAGGACGCTTGGCTTTTTTGTGTATTTATAATAGCAGGCCATCGTTAAAAGCCAGAACATCGTACTGAACACATCCTTTCGCTCGGATACCCACGCGACGGATTCGACGTGCAGCGGATGCAGGGCGAACACCGCGGCCACAAACGCGCTTTTGCCGATCGAATGGGTCATCGCTTTCAATATCCCGAAAAGAAGCAGGGTGTTGACGATATGATAAAAAAGATTCATCATATGATGCCCGGCCGGATTGAGACCGAACAATTCGATATCAAGCAGATGCGTCAGCGACGTCAGCGGATGCCAGTTGTATTCGTGGTGACCGGTAAACGCCCAGATAATACTGTCTTGGTTCAATCCCGTGCGGACGATCCGGTTTTCGGTAACATAATCCGGGTCATCGTAATCGATAAAATCGTGACGCGATGTCTGGACATACACCGCGAATGTCGTCACCGCCAGCAGCAGGTAGATCATCCATATCAGTTTCTTTTGTTTTTTTGTATCGCTCATCAGCCCGGTATCTTATCGTATTGGATAACGGTTTCGATGATATGCTCCATATCGTCGTCACTCAGCCACCAGCCGACCGGGATCGAGATTTGTTCGGATGTGAATTCATCAACACCCGGCAGGGGTACTTCAAAATCCCGAAAGACCGTATGGATGTCGTTCCTAACATGAACCTGTGATGCGGTGACACCGGCATCATTCATGTACTGCATGAACCGGTCGCGTTGTTTGACCCGAATCGTATAAAGCCAGTAAACACTCGTGCGGTCGTTTTCATATCGTAGCGGTCTGACGTTTTTCAGCGACGCGAACGCCTGATCATACCGAACGGCATTAGCCTGATGTTTTTCGACATTCGCTTTGACATATTTTAACTGCTCTATCCCCATCGCCGCTGTCACGTCGTTCATATGAAACTTATACCCATATTCCTTGATATCCTCCTCACAGCGAAGGTCGCGTCCTTTTACATGGCGGTCGATGCCATACCACCGCAGCAGTCTGCCGCGCTCACAATCATTTTTCGATCGGCACACAAGTGCTCCGCCGTCAACGGTGGTGATGTGCTTGATCGCCTGGAACGAAAAACACATAAAATCACTATGACAGCCCAGCGGCCTGTCATGGTAGGTCGATCCGAAGGCGTGACACGCATCTTCGATCAGCCTGATGTTATGCTCAGCGGCAATGGTGTTCAGCTCGGCAAGATCGCATGGATACCCGCCCCAGTGAACGCACATAATTGCTTTGGTTTTGTCGGTGATTTTCCTCGCCACATCTACCGGGTCAATGTTGCCTGTCCATGGATCGATATCCGCCCAGACTATTTTTCCCCCGGCTGCAAGGATTGGTTCATTCGTTGCGGTGCAGGTCATCGCCGTCGAGATCACCTCGTCGCCAGGCCCGACACCCGCCAGCCGAAGCGCAAGCTGCAAAGCCGACGTCCCGCTGTTAACCGTCAGAACATTTTCATTCTGGAAGCACCCGGCAAGTTCCCTCTCAAACCGCACCACTCGCGGCCCCTCGCCGATATAGCCACTGAAAAGAACTTCCTTCACCGGCTCGATGATCGATTTGGGCATAAAGACCTTAAACAACGGTATCGCCTGACCGTGACCCGATATGTATTCTTTTATTTCATTAGTCTTTGTCATCCTGACCTCGGAGATAAAATAACAGAATTACCCCAGAATAGCCAGTGCTTTTTTATCACCTAATTCGACAAAACATTTAGATTTGCAGGGTGAGACTTGTCCCACCGATTATTTAGTTTTCCCGGAATGGCAGTTTGGTAAGCCTGCTGCTTGTTGCACATACTACTGATACTCAATTCTCTTACTATACTAAATAGGGACAGCCTCTCATTTTGATGAATTTATTGTATTTGCGACCCCGAAATATCGATCACCTCAAAATTGAACTCGCCGCGGGGGATTGTGACCGATGCTTTGTCTCCTACCCCCAACCCAAGGATCGCATCGCCTACGGGCGATTCGATGGAAATACTCCCGCTTTCGACATCGGCATCATGCGGACCTAACAATTGATAAGTCACCTTCTTGTGTGTATCCAGGTCTTTCAATGTCACCACGGTACCGAACACCGCCTTGTCACATTCAACCTTTGTACAGTCAACGATTTCCGAGCAGTTCATTTTCGCCCGCAGTTCACCGAGACGTCCGTCGATAAATCCAAGCTGTTGCCGGCCGTAAATATATGCGCCGTTTTCTTTCAGATCGCCCTGTTCACGCGCTTCGGCAACCGTTTTACTGACTTCTTTTCGCTCTTTTTCGAGCTTGGTGATCTCCTCTCTGAGTTTCTCAAAACCGGTTTTAGAAATCGGTACCAAATCAACCATTTTGCAATAACTCCATATAAAAAAACATTTTATGGATACATTAAGAAAAGCATCGCGCGGCATTGTATCAAACTATGACTGCCGATGCAACCGCATATTTCATCTGCTTGCTAAACCTGATAAATTCTTTCTTTTAATAGGGATTGTGATTCATTTAACCGTCATTAATTGCGTTGACATTCGTGCTGATAGTGATTATGATTCTTTTAGTTTATTATAGTTTTCAAAATGAGGAAATACAGAAATGACATGTAAAATTTACATAGGTTTGTTTGTGATATTGTGTGCCGCCGGCGACGCATATCCGGATTCAGAGGTCAAATTGGTCTCGTATAATAAAGCCAGAGCTCGGGCGGCGCAAATCGTCAAAAAAATGACGCGGGACGAAAAGATCAGCGTTATCGGCGGCGATGTGGCTTTTGGTGTAACGGCTTTCACCAAATTCGGTCTGCGGGAAATGCGCTATGCCGACGCATCCTGCGGGATACGACAGCGTTCCGACTCGACCTCATTTCCGGCTACGATCGGACTGGCGGCCTCGATGAATCAGGAGCTGGCATATATCTTCGGGCGTTCGGTCGGCGAAGAGGCACGTCACTGGGGTGTCGATTACCTGTTAGGCCCCGGCGTAAATCTTTACCGGGTGCATCAGAACGGCCGAAACTTTGAGTACATGGGAGCAGACCCCTATCTGGCCGGCACGATGGTGGCGAATTATATTAACGGCTTACAGTCAACCGGAACAGGAGCAACGGTCAAACACTTTGTCGCGAATAATACAGACTGGAGACGCTGCAACAGCGATTCGATCCTGCCCGAGCGCGTGCTGCGCGAAATATACCTGACACCGTTCAGGATGGCGGTTCAAAAAGCCGATCCGCTGGCGATCATGACATCATACAACCTGATCAACGGACACTATGCCGGCGA
>CAZNET010000052.1:0-10989 GCA_964571885.1 uncultured Pirellulales bacterium | reverse complement strand
TCGACATGATTGAAAGACTGACTTTTTACAAAACCGGTCACCGCGATATCCTCAATTTTATCGTAATCATATCCCCAAACGCCGCCGTTAAATTCCTTTGCCCGACATCGCGGTGTCAAATTCTCGTAACACAAATCGTCATATAACAATACTTCAATGTTATAAACACCACTCGGGACCGTACCCGTGTTCCAGTAACCGATGATCGAACCGGTTACTTCCTCCCAGTAAGGACTTTCATCTTCATCGGGTCTTTGGTTTTCGTTATCCCCATTATTATCAATACATTCATATAAATTACCTCGGTAGCGTACCATATTACCTTCGGCGTAAATATGGTTTTTGCCCCAGTCACCGATAAGCGGATCTTCATAGAGACCATCACTATCTAAACTTAATACGCCATTGACAATATTATTCCCCCGGTAGAATGTTTGTCTATAGACAGGTTGCAGAGAATCTGTAATGCCGAAACCTTCATAGTTGGTCTTGACCCATGCCAGTTCATAGCCGGAACTGTCGACCGAGCAGGCGCTGCCTTTGATCGGGATCCGTGTTTCCTGGATCTGCTCACCCTGATGGGGATTTTCGATATAATGCTTACCCCAAATCTGGTCATAATTGATATATACGCCGCCAATATCAAAAACATCGCTGCCGCTTATAAATTCGATCTTTGAAATGGAAGTTATAGCAGGATTAATGGAGATGTAATTATCAGCTTCTGTAGAATCAATTACTCTATCGATAGCTTTACTTAATGGAGGCTCATCTGAAGTGCCGTCATCACCGTCTGTGTCGTAATAGATGTAACATTTGGTTGGATCTACTGAATAGTCAAATTTAAACATAACCACATTTTTATACCAGTTGTCTCTGAAAGTACCTTCATACCAGTCAGACCATCCCACATTGGGTGAATTCTCCCAACGTTTATAATCTGGATCCCAATACTGAACTACATTACTATAATACTCATCAGTAAAAAATTTCACACCGGCGACCACTGTATCACCCGAATAAATTTTTACTACTGAATCTTTGGAAGGGTGCAGCTTTACTCTGACAACGCTGCTCATTCCCTTACCATCATCTTTAAATTCCTTGCTTAAAACCGTACCCGTCGTAAGATGTGCAAACATCCCTTTTGCAATGAAAGGGATCATATTCGGCGATCGATATTCCAAACCAAGATTCTTTACAAGAATATCACATGTGCCTGACTTAACTTTCCAGCCGTTCTGTTTATCAATCGTACTACTATAAATGTCATAATTCTGATTGATTTGAAAACTTGTCGTATAAGGCAAGGGTTCTTTATAGTACGTTTTCGAATAGAAATTCATCGGATCCGAACCATAAAAGAGTTCATCGGTATCGTAAAATTCATCATCATCGCTGTCTTCACTAAAAGGATTTGTGGACAATATGGATATTTCATCTATATCGCTTAATCCATCCCTATCGGAATCGATCACCTGACCGGTTTGGTCGTCTATCTCAGAAGCATCCGTATCGAAGTTAAGGTTTACGGTAATATCACCACTTTCAAGGCCGTATTCATCTTTAACTTTAAAAGTAAACGCTGTCGCAGTTATCCCATCGGGTTTATATAAGAGTATATTTGGATCTTGATTGTATAAAGCAACCACGCCAGTGGTTGGCTGAACGATCGAGGATACTGATATTTTATGGCCATCCAGATCATATGCGCTGTCATCATCGCTACTATGAGCATGGTCCCGAATATCAATCAGAAGAATGATATTGGGATTGACTTGGTAAATATCAATATTTTCATTTCCAGGGAACGTAGGTGCATTATTGAGACTGACGGTCACTGTTGCGGTATCTTGATGATCACTTCTTAACCTCGCGTCTTGAATTGTATAAGTAAACGAGTCTGTATCGGTCAGCTCTTGACCTGTATTAACTTTGTATTCAATTTTTTCATTTAATTCTCGGACTTTACCGACATTAGTATTTGTCGGTGGATCATATAGTGGTGATGTTATAGTAAGAACATCACCATCGTCCGCATCTTCATCATTTTTCAAAACGTCAATTAAAATTGTTTTGCCAGCTGTTCCATCATTCATCCATGCTGTATCATCGACAGCGACCGGATCATCACCATATTGACCACCTGCACCCGTGTCGGTCACTTCTATGTCAACCTTGGCTGTTTCGCTAAAACCGAGGCCGTTGACAGCTCTGTATTGAAACTCATCCGGACCCGTATAATCAGCATCCGGCGTATACAGAACCTTTATGTCGGTAGTACCGGTACTTAGTGTACCATGTTCAGGTTCCTTGATAATTTCATACGTCGTCCCTGTTTCAGGTGTAATGTTTAAGGAAATTTCTGTAGGTACATCTTCTGTAACTTCAACATCATTCTCAGGTTTAGCAGCGATTAATCCGCTGGATTCGGTGGCTCCCATATCGACATAGCTTGTATTCGTTGAATCGACTTTTTGGAAACGGCATGTTTGCATCACATCAAAAGGTAGATTTTCAATGGTCCTGCCGTCACCATCCAGATCGTGATCGTCAAGAGGCAAGGCTTTATCGTTGCCGGTATCGATAGAGGGATTGTTACTAGGATCGTCCAAACGAGCAATTTTTTCAGTAATTTCAAAAGAAACACCAGAAGTTGACTCTACCGGTTTGATAATCGCATATTTACCCCAGTTCTTTAATGTAGTATCCTCTCTGGTCCGTAATGGTGGATACTCTGCAAGAGAAGGAGTGAAATAAACATATTCATAATTGCCGTAACACTCAATTTCGTACACATATCTTTTTATATTATCGTCCTTGTCATCGTCAGTATACGATATGTAATCTCCCACTTCAAATTTATAAGTAATGGCTTTAAAACTTTCATCCCAACCACCTTTATAAATTTCATACTCAAAGTCTGGGTCATCTTCTTTGCCATAGTTCTTGACGGTTTTGACTTTTTCAGAATTGCAGTACCTCGGTGGTGAAAATGTCACTGTATCACTGTTAATACTTGTCACTGTTCTCCACTTTGAATCTGAACCATATTTAATGACAGCTCCGAGTTCATAAAGGCTGATTGTTGTAGGTTTCAATGTCTCTGAGGTTCCATCTGCATTGGTATTATTAGTAACATCGCTGGTATAAGTAAGACGTCTGACATGTTTGCCTGAAACAGAATCAGATGCCAAAGCAGGTTCGAATGTAATAATGTCAGGATTACCTGAGTTATCAACATTAGTAACAATTCTGACAATTCCGTCATAATCATATTCAAAAAGATCACCGACACTATAGTCAGCATAATTAGCATTATCAGCTATTTTTATTTGTGTCGTACTTCCAGTATCTGAGGTGTTTTCTTTCCTGCCGGCAATCTTAATTACATCTATATTTGCTTGTGAGTCACCACCAAGTAAAGGTGTAAAATCAACTGTATCTAACGTGGGATTTACTGCTGTTACTGTTCTTGAAACACTATCATCATTATATACTATTTTATCACCAACATAATACAATAATGCATCAGTAACTTTTATAGTATCTGAATCCCCAGTATTGATTGTCTCGTCACTAAAGGTAAAACTGCCTGTGATAATTTGAACACCTTGACCGGATATTGTTGGTTGAGTTATTCTCATGTGCTCGTGACCCGGTCCTGTAGCAAATGTAATCTTAATCTTACTGCCTACAGTATCGATCTGTTCGATAACTTTCTTAACTGGATCATCTTGATATTCAATAATGTCCCCTAGGATGTATGAACATTCGGATGAACTTAAAACATAAATCGAAGTATCGTTAGATACATCAGGAGCCACTGTCGTATCCTCGCATTCTACAGCTTTTGCTTCGCCCTGTTTGCCGTAATTGTAAACGGTGGCTCCGGTTACGGTTACACGGTCTCGGTTATCCTTAATCGGGACATCGAAACCGACAATATTCAGTTCCTGATCAAGATCAGTTACGATCCTGGAAATGTTGTCATTATCTGTCTCATCAATATACTGTAAGACATCGCCGACAGCATATTTGGCGACATCGGCCACAGCGAAAACATGACCGTCATCAAAATCTTTGATTGTTATATCAGCTAATTCTGGTTTGTTTGATACAAACGCCGGATCATTATCAATATTTCCACCTGCATCAATACAGTCAGGCAATGCCCAGGAACCACTGCCGCCACAGCCTTCAATATTGCTGTACCGAATAATCGGCTGACATTCGTTTCCGACAACAATATGATGATTAACTGAGTTATCTGTCTTCTGATACATAATACAGTTTGTAATCTCTACATATTCAGTATTTTTAAAATAGGCACTTTCAACTTTAGGGCTTGATGATGTATCCATATTTAAGGTAAAGGTGCAGTTGATCAACTTGGTCGATTGATTATCCGTATCGTAAATACCTCCAGCTTGACTTTCGGCTATGTTTGCATTGAAGAAACAATTCGTTGCAACCAGAGAAGAGCCGTCACAATTATAGATACCTCCTCCTTTATTGGCGATATTCTTTCTGAAAATACAGTTGGTTAATTTCGTGTTGGAGTTTTCATTATGGATACCAGCGCCTAATCCTCCACTATTTCCCGAAAACAGGGTATTGATAATACTCGGAGCAGCATTAATCGAAGCTAAGCCTCCACCATATTCTACATCCAAACTTGATTCATTATTAATGCCATTGTTGACAATAAAACAGTCGATGATTACAGGTTCTCCGCCCTCTATATAAACACCACCCCCTCGACCTTCAGAATCAAGATTTGATGCATGGTTATTTGTAATGACACAATTGCTGATCGTCGGAGAAGCATAATCGATACAAATACCTCCCCCTTTCCCATGAATTCCATTTTCATCGTCAGCATACGCACAGCCGTTCATTACATAAAAACCGTCCAGGGCGGCATTTTCACCGTAAACAGTAACGACATGATAACAGTTATCGCCAAATTCTTCTGTGCCGATTTCACCGCTTAAGATGGTTTTATTTTTCGACCAGTCACGCTGGTGACGACCCTTTTCGTCGCCGGCAAAACCGCCGTAAATCTCAATTTCTTTATCAATAATAAAAGAGGCTTCTCTGTCGGTACCGACTGTCGGCACATAAACGCCTTTTGCGACCCAGATCTCATCACCGTCATTTGCTTCCGCAATAGCCTGGTTAATATCATTGAGGGCATAATCCCAGGACCAGCCGTTCCCCCGGCCATCGGCATCGGCTCTGACATACCATACGGTCTTCGCTTCATAGGCCCCCATATCAACAAAGCTGTTTTCACTGTTACCGTTATTGGGAACATAGGGATTGTCCTTTCTTTCTAAACCGATGATGTCTGTATCTTCAGCAACCGTACCGTCTGCGGAATCCATGCAGTTGCTGACGACAATCTGTCTCATATCCAGGATATTATTGTCATTATCCCGTATATCTAAAAGGGTAAGTCTTAAGCCGTCATCGAACGTTCCATAACTGCCATCCGGTCCGGATGGATTGTCCACATCCACAAAGTATGGTTCTACGTCAATGTTGCTACCAGCATCTTTTCCAAAAGGGGATGGCCAAGTAGCGGAGCCAGCACCTTTGATATTAGAATGCGAAATCGATACATTCTCAGTAGGAGAAGAATAAACTTCATCCAATTCGCTCCCTGAAATACTCAGATTCTCTCGAATAATACAATTTGTTATTACGGCATTAGCACCGGAATTGTAAATACCTGCACCGCTCCCATCCGTCGAATTACTATAAACAGTGCAATTGGTCATCACCGGAGCGCCGCCGCTGTTATAAATACCACCCCCAACGGCATCTTCTTTGGTCGCAGAATTATTGTAAAAAACACAATTTGTAATTGTCACATCGCTGTCTGAATTATTAATGGCTCCACCATTACCACGTGTTGTATTGGTAGCGAATGCACAGTTTTTGATAACTGGATCAGAGTCGTCGTTATGAATCGCACCCGCTCCATCAAATAGAGATTCGTTACCGACAAATTGACACTTATCAAATAATAGAGAACTGGTACAATTATAATTGTATACAGCACCGCCATAACCATTAGATGTGTCCGTTGCTTGATTACCGGAAAAAATACAGTTCTTAACCTTTATACTGCTACCACTGTTATACATACCTCCGCCCTTGTTTTGGGAATCATTATTTTTGATCACGCAATGTTCAACAATTAAATCGCTATTAGTATTTGTAGCAATAGCTCCCCCATGAATAGCATTATTTTCTCTAAAGGTACAATTTCGGATCACTGCATCAGAAGCTAAAGCAATTAGTCCGCCGCCTAGACTCGCAATCGAAGAGCCATTAGCTCTGCCATATGCGATATCAAAACCGTCAAGAATTGCTGTGTTGCTATTAGTTGACGAGGTAACAACATGGTAACTGTTGTCGGTCATAACTTCTTCTGTGCCAATGTCGCCGCTTAGAATTGATTTGTTAACTGTCCAGTCACGCTGGTAGCGTTCAACTTCATAACCGGCAAAACCGCCGTAGATTGCAACACCATTTTTAAGCTGGAACGAATCAGTTCGGTCTGTTCCAGGTTTATAAGTACCAGCCGCTACCCAGATTTCAACAGGAGTACTAACATCTTGCGCCGTCGTCAATGCATCCTGTAAATATTTTTCTGCTGTGGCCCATGAAGTACCGTCTCCACCCGTATCTGCGTCATCGTCCACAAATATAATCGCCGGTGTTTCATAAGCACCTAAATCTGCTGCAACGCTAACGGTTCCCTTATTAGGCATGTCTACTCTTTCATTACCTAACATATCTTCAGATGGAGCAGAAGGGCTGCCATTCCCTTCATCAATAAAATCACTTGAAGGCAAAAGTCTCAAACCATCATCCGAGGTAATAAAAATGTCATCAATACCTGCAATCCTGAATGGATCAACAAAAAGCGGGTCACTTGTGATACCGGAATTACTACCGCTATTGTAAATTGCAGTACCCGCTGACGAGGTGTCGATATTACTCGCAGTTACTGATAAATTAGAATTTTTGTTATATATTTCATTCCCCTTTGAAGTTGCTGCTTCGTTATCGATAAAAATACTATTTGACAAATTAACACTAATTTTGCCTGTATCATAGGCATAACTATAAATCGCACCTCCACCTAATTTAGAGTAATTTGATTTGTTTCCAGTAAATGTTGAATTAATCACATCGACTTGAAAATCGGTAAAAGTACAAGAGTCACTACAACCCGGACGATGATCTCCAAAACAAAGGACATTACTTATTCCACCACCGACCTGTGATTCATTTTCAATAAAAAGACTGTTGGTTACTGATAGCGAAGCGACTAAATTAAATATCGCACCGCCGCTGACAGTTTCACTTAGTTCATCAAGATCAATATAAAAAGGAAAAGTATGACATAGAGGTTCTTGCCACGTATAAATTGTTGTGTTTCTAAGAAAAACACAATTATTTATCTTTACAGTATATTCGTTATAATATGAGCCACACTCAAAGTTAGTGTCGACATAGTCGAAATTGCATATATTAATTGCTCCGCCTTGATTATAACCTTCATTTTCTTCAAAGATGCAGTTTTGTATTGTTGGTTCAGAAATGTATATGTATAATCCACCACCATGAGAGGCCCTATTTGATTTAAGGTGTAAATCGGTAAGTACTACATTTGTTGAATCTTCAATGTAAATCCCTCCACCAAAATATGCATTATTATTTGTGATAGCACAATTAATAATACTTGAATCAGAACAATCATTCAAATAAATCCCCGCTCCCTTGGAATTGGAATTATAATGAGCCCAATTGTTAATAATTGTACAATTTTGGATGGTCATTGAAATACCATTGCAATAAACACCTGCTCCTATTTTGTTAGAATTAAGACCTGCGTAACCGCCGGTTATAGTAAAGCCATCCAATCTAGCATTGCTTGCACCTTTGACAATATTCTCACAATTTCCATCATCTAGACTATCATCACCATCAATATGCCCTGAGAGGATCGTTTCGTATTTCTCCCAATCGCGCTGAGATAGATTGGTTTCGAAACCACCAAATCCACCGTAAACAGCAACTTCTTCTTTAAGCACAAACGAATCCGTCTGGGAAGTTCCAGGATAGTAAGTGCCACCGGCTACCCAGATCTGATCGCCCGAACTGATGATGGTGCTGTCTAAAGCTTCCTTTAAGGTCTTGAATGCATCGTCCCAGGAAGTACCGGTTCCACTAGCCTCGACTTCGCAATCTACGTAAAATATGTCAAACGTCTTTTTGATTTCTAAATCAACCAAAGAACCATAAGCTACAACATTGCCTGATGTAGGATTTTGAGAAGAAACTTTGTCATCTGTATCACTTGGAATATAAGTTATCGAACCAACATCCAAGCCCGCTGCCTGAAGATTTGATTTTGCGGTTGCTTCACTTTGAGTTAAGACATCAGGAACCGTTACAGGTGTTATTACTGAAGCAATATTCGAGCTTGTGATAGAAGCAACTTGGTCACCGTCATAAGTATAGTAGGAATACACTCTGTAATAATATGTTGTTCCTTCTGATAATGTATCCTCATCTATATATGTAGTAACATTAGCATTAACTGTCCCTCGTGAACTAAAATTTATTCCGTCTGTACTACGTTCTATTTTAAAGCCTTCTTCATCGTCGGATTTATCAACCCAGCTTAACCCGATTTTAATGGGATCCAAACTGGTAATGGTAACCTTGAGCTGCGCAGGAGCATCAGGTGGACCAATTACAGTAAAAGACAAAGAGGTGGGAAAGTCTCCTGTTTCAGAACATTCACCACAATTATGAATGGCCCTGACTGTCCATTCATAATCACCTTTCGGTAAATTATCCGGTTCGTAAGATAAGGTTGAAACCGTATCACGATAATATGGAGGATTACCCAGATATACTTCATATTCATCCCCATTCGTTGCGGCATTCCATTGCAATGTAACAGCATTGTAATATACATTTCCTCCATTGGGTGAAACCAATGCAGGTACTCCAGGCTCAGAACAGGTACATGGATTATAACACCCAAAGACATAATTAATAAATGCATAGAGAAAACTAATTACCAGAACAGCTAATAAAAACCATCTCTTCATTTTCATATCTCCTTTTATTTGGAATAAGCGTCCAGTTCTACCCTCACTGTATCAGCAACTGAACAATTTGGATATTTCTCCAAGAGCTCTTCGTAAGCTGCGATTGTGCCTGAATCGGCGTCGGCTTGCTCTATTTTGCCGGTTTCCGAAAGAATCTGATAAGTTCGACCAACGTTATATAAAGCGTACCAATGATGCCTGAAATCAGAATGTTCGGCCGCAACTTTCTGCCAATAATAAAGTGATTTTTCATAATTGTTTATTTTGCCGTTAGATTCTGCCAAATAACAATAAACATGAGGCAGTTCCTTATCTCCCGGTAAATAGAGAATAATTATTTTCCATATTTTTATGGCTTTATTAATCCGCTGATTATGTAGAGTGATGTCATAGGTTTGCTTTGATTTTTTATAATCACTTTCCGCGATCTGGGAAATCTTCTCTCCTAAGTTTTCATGATTGGTTTTAAGATCAGAAATGATGTTATTAATCGTTGTTGTATTTCCGTTTTGCTGATGTTGAAGTATCAAATTTACTGCCGCTTCAACCGCCGTGTAGCTTTGCGGATGATCATTGACCAGAGTTTCATACAAAGTATTAGCATCCGAATCCATCGATGACTGATCCATTCTTTGTGCTGTATAAAAAATAAACTTTGGCAAATCTTCGGAATCTGCCAAGTCTGATATAGTACCCACCACTTTAGCGGGATCTTGTATATCTGTTATATCAGCCAATCCCTTGGCCGCTTTATTCGAATTTACTGTGCCCGGGAATTGGTTCATTATTCGGATATACAAGGTTTTTGCCGCCTGATAATCACCCGAACTTGTATAACCCGCCGCCTGAACCGTTGCGGCATCGACACTTTCCGGATAGGTACCGATTAATAATTGACCAAGCGTTTCGGCATAACTATCCTGATCGTTTTTTTCATATGTTTGTAAAATATGCCTTAATGCCTGCGGCATATATGGATTGCCGGAATTTTCAACAAACATCTGATCACATAACTGCTGGGCTTTATTCGGATCATTGAAGTGGATGAACGAAAGAATATCCACTTTTTTTACATCGAGCAATACTTTTTGATAGTAGTCGCTTTCGGGATACCATTTGACGATCTGCTTAAATAAAACCTTTGCCTTTCCATAATCAGCTTTATACTGAAGCTCACCGGCCATTGTATCAAGCAAATCCGCCATAAACGAAGACACTATATAATCCTTTGCAACTTGTTCGATCGCCGACTCTAATCCCGCACCGTCGTTAAAAGAGATATGGTATTTGATGATTTGTCTGACAGATCTTTTGGCGTAATCAGAGTCGGGATTTTCAGTAGCTATCTGATTAAATAAGGCAATCCCCTGACTCGTATTTCCCTGCATCATGTACCGTTCAGCAAGCCCATACTGACTCGCTAAATCAGCCATGCAGGTTGCCCATAATAAAAGTGATAAAATGAGAGAAATAGAGATGTTTGACTTGTTCATGTTAGCCTCCGTTTTGTCTAAAAATATGCGCATATCCTTCCTGTCTTGTGTTAAGAGATTCTCTGTTCCCTGTCCACAATTACTCTAAACCACTTGCTGCTCAATATATAGAACAGCTTATCTATTCAATAGAAGAAAATGAAAATCAGATATGCTTTCTGATGTTGCCCCCGGCTTCCTAGTCGCAATCCATTAATCATTCACCTCTAATTGTACCCGAATTTTTTAACTAGCTCCTATGTCAAAATTGAAAATAAATTACAGGAATAGCTTTGTCAAGAATTATTATTGAGAATTGGTAACCGGTCAGTTACGGGTGGGGATTATTTTGCTGCTAAGCGAGCTTCAATATG
>CAZNET010000051.1:0-11011 GCA_964571885.1 uncultured Pirellulales bacterium | reverse complement strand
GAGCCGGTGCAAATGATAAATTTTTTCGATGTCAGCATCTTGTCATCAAGTCTGATTGTGCGGCTGTCAGTGAATTTCGGAGAACCGAACAGCACGTCGATGCCATTTTTTTGAATTTTCTCGGCAGAATGCCCCTCTGCAATTTCACGTATCACATTTTTGGCGTGTTTCATAACATGCTTTGAAGTAACATCGATAGGAGCGTTGGGATTAAGCCCATAATCGCTTAATTTATTTAGCTGATGGACAATGTACGCTGATTTAATGATGGTTTTGCTCGGAACACAGCCGTAGAGGGTACAATCACCGCCGAGTTGATGCTTTTCGATAAGTGCCGTTCTTTTGCCGACACCTGCTGAGAATTTACTCGCGACAAGCCCCGCCGCTCCGCCGCCGAGGACCACGATATCATAATCATACATCTGTCAGGCTCCATAATTTCTTTTCTTTCATATAACGTACCGTTTGTAATTTACTGAAGGGCGTATTCATATTTCGCTTGGCCAGATCGTGCAAGTCATTTAGCGTATCGACATCGAACCACAACGGCAACAATAAAAACTTCTTTTCCTTACGCCGTAAAATAGAAATGGTTTCCTGAAAAACCGTGATGGTGCCCCAGTTAATATTATCAAATGCTTCGGGACACATTCCTTTCGCTGTAAAACCGATGGTATAGTAGCCTCCATCCCCGCTGGGCCCTAAGACTGAATCGAATTGATTCAAGGCATAGAGGCCGAGATCGAGATATTCCACAGGAAGATCGGGACTATCCGAACCAATGATCAACGCTTTGGAACATCCTTCATTGAAAATTGTTGACAGGGCATTTTTCATCCGCTGGCCGAGATCATTTCCTTTCTGAGGCAAATAGGTGAGAGAATCACCAAGCCAGTTTTGATAATCAGCCAAAGGATTCGCGGGATCATAAAATATCTTCATTTCAAATTTAGTGTTCTTCAGCACATATAAAATGTCAAAAACAAAATGCCTGTAAAGCTCAGCGGCTTTTTCGAGACCGATCTGATCGGCCAGGCGTGTTTTGACATTCCCCGATTGCGGGTGTTTTACAAATAAACCGATACATTTGTCTTTTGTTTGTGCAGAATCCATATTTATCCCCTTACTTTTTATTGTGCGGCTTTTCGACTTTTATTGTCATTCTGTTGTAAATAAGACACTTCATTTTTCAATGCTATCATTTTTAATTCCGGTCTTTATGGTTTCGATAATATTTTGCAAGCTTTTCGGGCTTGACACCGAATTTGAACAATATCATCAGTATCATATTTCTAATCGTTGAATATAGTATTCCTTCTTTTTCCCATCTTCGCGGCGAAGTGGTAATCCGGTCACATAAAATATGAATTTTATCGCTCCTTTTTCTGATTCGCTGCATCAATTCAACATCTTCCATAATGGGAATGGTTTTATATTTACCTATTTTATCGAAATACTCTTTTTTTATAAAAATGGCCTGGTCGCCATAAGGTATTCGCGTCAGTCGATATCGTAATCTGGAACCGGCGGCAATCGTTCTGAGCCAGAAATTATCTGTATCTATACTGAGATCAAATGCCCCGGCCGAATAGGTATTTTTCTGAAAGACCGTATCTATTTTCTTTAGAGCGCCTCGGGGCAATCTGGTATCGGCGTGCAGAAAGATGACAATCTCTCCTCTGGCCGCGTCAGCTCCTGTATTCATTTGTGCTGCTCTCCCTGTCGCAGAGGTTAATTTAATGACTTGCGTATCCTTGACGGCGTTTATCGTAGAGCCGTTCGGATCGCCGTCTACAACGATAATTTCATAATCGTATCCATTTTGGCTACTGCGTATAGTCTGAATGATTTGGTTGATATTTTGAGCTTCATTTAACGCGGGGATTACAATAGAGAACTGAATGTGACGGTCCTGGTTAGCAGTATTTTCGGTCATACTATCGCTTTGCTCCATTATTATAGCGATATTCTTATGTAAGCCGAATTATGAAAATATTCTATGATTTATAATGCTAATAAATCTATAAAAAATATTCAATAAAAAAAAATAACCAATTTTGATAGGAATTTAAACTATAAAAAGGCCTGAAAAACAGGCCCTTAATTTTGCAGGACGCACCTCCGCAGGTGCCGTAAGAAAGCGTTTGAATAAACCCATTATTTCAAAGTGGGCAACCGTTGCTTGTGTTCAAAAGTCCAGTCAAAGCAGGCATTTTCGACGCATCAAGGTCTGGCTTCCCTGATTAGGGTCTATCGGTTTCTTCAAATCTACATTTCAATACGAACACCGCAGGGGTATAACCTGCAATTTTGTTTATACCATAATTAAATACATAAATCAAGTAAAAAGATCGTCCGTTGGTAATAATTCTGTTTAATTTAAATTTTGATTTTCATTTTTATCTCTGACATGTTTCATGTGCTCACGGTGCAGGAAGTGGCCGATAAGGACTACTCCGATGAGAATGAGAACCAAAACGAATGTGGCATAGGGACTATAGGCGGCGATTTTTTCGTGGATACCGTGGAGTAAAATCGCCCAGCAGAAAACCGCGGCGCATGTTCCGGCGGTGACAACGAAGATCGTGACCGGTGCGCTGAAGCCGAGCAAAAAACCGATGATGGCCCCGACCACCGGGCCGGTCATCCAGAAGGGAAACCACACAAATAACAACAAGCCCCAGAATCCGTAGCGGTGCACCTTGTCTTTGTGTAATTCAGCGGCCTTGTGCAATCGTCCCAATGTGTTTTTCAGAAACGGCACCACGAGGATATGCCGCCAACTGAAAACAAAAAGCGGATAAAAGATCAGCACCAGAACCGTTTCGATTATGATGTTGAGTGTAATGACTAAGGGCGGATTCAAGCCGACTGAATAACCGAATGCCATGGCCGATGCCCTGCCGAACAGGATTTGTGTCGAAGTCATGCCGATGACCGCCTGCGTCTTTTCCGGCCAGAAATTAAACGCGATGATCAGCCAGAGAATATAAATAAACGAAATTCCCACGCCGACAAGCAACAGGCAGCCTTCAACGCTTGAAAGCAATGTCACATGAAAGGGCTTGTTGTTCGTTTCCGGCTTATCCTGGTTTTTCTCGCGCTGTTTTTGGTTTTGATTTTTTTCAACAGGTTTTTCATTCTGATCGTTCATTTTTACTTGAGCATCTTCGCGGCTTTTTTAGCGAAGTAGGTAATAATGCTATCGGCACCGGCGCGTTTGATGCACAGAAGTGATTCGAGCATGGCGGCGTCAAGATCGAGCAAACCTTGTTTGGCGGCGGCATTGATCATCATGTATTCGCCTGAGACGAAATAGGCGGCAATGGGACAATCGAAACGCTGTCCGGCCCTGGTGATAACGTCCAGAAAACACAAAGCGGGTTTTACCATCACGATGTCGGCTCCTTCGTCGATATCCAGGGTGATTTCATTCATGGCCTGTCTGACATTCGCCGGATCCATTTGATAAGTCTTTCTGTCACCGAATGACGGGGCCGAATCGGCTGCGTCTCGAAACGGTCCATAGAAACTCGATGTGTATTTGGCGGCGTAGGACATGATGGCGGTATGATGAAAACCATTGGCCTCCAGTGCCTGGCGAATATGTTTAACACGTCCGTCCATCATGTCTGACGGCGCAACAACATCGGCACCGGCCTGGGCATGGGACAGGGACATTTTGGAAAGCAGTTCACAGGTTGCGTCATTGTCGATTTTCTTGTCCTTGATAATACCGCAGTGACCGTGGTCAGTGTAAGCACACAGGCACAAATCGGTCATGATGAGTAAATCCGGAATTTGTTTTTTAATATTTAGAATCGCCTGCTGAACCGGGCTATCCTCATCCCAGGCAGAACTGCCCTTTTTGTCCTTTCGATCAGGCAAACCGAACAACAAAATCGCGGGGATGCCGAGATCTGAAACTTTTTTGGCTTCCTCAACGATTGTGTCGGGTGAAAAATGAAAACAATCGTCCATTGATTTGATCGGCTCTTTTAATCCGGAACCGGTCTTGACAAATAAGGGATAGATCAGATCATCGACGGTGACAGAATTTTCCCGCACCAGCCGACGCATATTCTCGCTGATTCGCAACCGCCGCATACGATTATCCGGATATTCCATTAAATGTATCTCCAAATAACAATTTCCAATCGTTTTTATTGTATCTCATCGTCTTTCAGATAGCAAGGTGGTTCAAGGAGCCAGTTTTTTAATGTCAGCTTTGATTCGAGACAACGGTAATTACCCTTGCAGTAATTAAACCATTTGCAATTTGCGCATTTGTCATCTTTGAATTTATCTTTATTACGAAGCATGTTCAAAACCGGATCATTTTCATCTGACCAGATTTCAGAGAACGGCTTTTCTGTGATATTTCCCAGCGAATAATTTCTCCAGAACTGATCAGCGTACACCTCGCCCGCCCAGCCGACGCACGCGATCTTTTCACCGACGCGATTACCCTGGTTATTTTTAAGCAGTCGTTTGGCGATGTCGAAATCAGGATGATTTTCGCGTGACATCCGAAGTAAAAGATATGGACCATCCGCGTGATTGCCGACGGTCAGAACTTCATCGAGCAGACCCTGATCGACATGTTCTTTTGTTTTGTCGATTATCGTATTTATAGTGTTTCTTATCTGCGCATTCGTTAGCTGGTTATCCTTGAGTGCCTGCGCCCTTCCGGTGCGTATCAGATGATAAAAACAAATCCTGCGGACTCCAAGGTTTTTTGCCAATTTAAAAATATATGGAACATGCTGGTAATTTTCCCTGATAATGGTAAACCGCAGGCCGGTCTTTATACCGACATCGATGCAGTTTTTGATCCCCTGCATTGTCATACTAAAACAATTTTTTGTCCCTCGAAACTGATTATTAAAATCTTCCGGCCCATCAATCGAGATACCGACATAATTAACAGCTAAATCCGCCAATTTCTTTGCGGTTTGTAAATTCATTAACGTGCCGTTTGTTGATAGGACGGTTCGAAGATTAAGGTTGTTCGCTTCTTCGATCAACTCGAATAAATCTTCCCGCAACAGCGGTTCGCCGCCGCTGAACAGGACCACCGGACAATTAAAGTCGGCGATATCTTTTAACATGTCCTTCGCCTGCTGTGTTGACAATTCCTTATCCTGCTGGCAAGATCTGGACGAACTATAGCAATGTCTGCAGGCGAGATTACACCGGCTGGTGCAGTTATAGACGACGATCGGGCCAAATCGGTTATCGGGGCTGTAGCGGAGTTTGTCGGATTGACCCGACAGGCCGCAATAAAGCTTTGAGATATTAATCATAAATAAGTATCCCTGATCGCTTCGATAAGCCCGTCTATGGTATGTTCAACAGCCTGTGCGTTAACGTTTAAGTGCATATTTTCCAAAGCCCGGCTGGTGACCGGTCCTATCGAGGCAATGTTAATATTCTTGTCTTTTATGGATTTTACATCAATTTGTTCGAAAAAGTTCCGCACGGCGGTCGGCGAGGCGAAGGTCAACCAGTCGATTTTATTTTCTGCCAGCCGGTCATATATTAATTGCGTATCAAATTTATTTTCGACGATCGTATAAACAGACCTTTCGGTAACTTTCGCCTTGACGGATTCGAGTATCTTAACCAACTCATTGGACGCCTGCTCCGAACGCAGCAGAAGCATTTGCTTGTCCTTCAGATTTTCAGTCTTTATCAATTCTTTACCGAAATCTTTAGACGTATAAACCGAAGGCACAAAATCAGCCTTGATACCGAAATCCTTTAAGGCCGAGGCTGTTTCGGGACCGATCGCGGCGAATTTGATCGAAGCAAAGGCTCTCGCGTCTATATCGATGAAATGAAGATACTTAAAGAAAATCCTCACACCATTGGCACTGGTAAAAACGATCCATTCAAACTCATAAAGTTGTGACAGGGTTTTAAGGAAGTCGGATTGATCCGTTAAGGTGACCAGCTTAATGCAATCGGAAACGATCGGGTTCGCGCCTTCGGCAATGAGTTTTTTCTTAAAAGACAAATTACCGTTGCGGTCTCTTGTGATGACAATATTCTTACTGAACAAAGGCAGATTCGTAAACCAGTTTAATTGCTGTTTTATCTTCGCGGCCTGACCGATGATGATCATCGCAGGTGGTTGAATATCTTCTTTGGCGCTTTTTTCTACAACCGTCTGAAGATCGGCTTCAAGGATTCTTTGTTTGGGTGTTGTCGCCTCACAGACAAGGGTGACAGGGGTTGACGTATCAAGTCCGTTGGCGGTGAGTTTTTCAACAATCTTTTTCAGTGTTCCCATTGCCATGTAAAAAACGACAGTTCCTCTGAATTTGGCGAGCAGGTCCCAGTCGATATTGGAATCGATTTTATCGTCGGCTTCTTTTCCGGTAACAAAAACCACCTGTGAGCTGTAATTTCTGTCTGTTAAAAATGCGGCGGCGTATTCAGCGGCAGCCACAGACGCGGTCACGCCGGGAACGATCTCGAATTCGATATTATGGTTTGCCAGAAGCTCGGCTTCTTCAGCCCCCCTGCCGAAAATACAGGGATCGCCGCCTTTCAATCGAACGATTATTTTACCCTGATTGGCTTTTTCGGTCATCAATACATTGATCTGCTGCTGGGTAAATCCCCCGAGACCGATGCGTTTTGGAACATGAATAATTTCCGCGTTTTCTTTGGCAAAATCAAGCAAATCAGGATTAGCCAGTTTGTCGCAAATAACACAGTCGGCCTGTTTAATCAATTCCATGCCTCTCAGGGTGATCAGATCGGGCCTGCCGGGTCCTGCGCCAACGAGATAGACTTTACCTTTAACCTTATTCATATACATTAAAATATGAAAATTTACGGCAAATAGCAAAAGTTTTTCATCTTCATCATATTTTGCTTGACATATTGAGCGACGAACGGTTTACTTTGATTGTTTAGGAGTGCTATTTGATATCCAAATAGTGAAAGGAGATGCAGATGCCGATCACTTACAGTGTTTCAAAAGACGGACATTTTATTCATGCCGTTGCCGACGGTGTTGTCACCAATGAAGATATTCTCGCCTATGAAATTGAATTCAGGGATGATGGACGGATCAAGCCGCCCGTTAAAGAACTTTTGGAAATAAAGCCGGGATGTGAAAAAGAATTTACCATGGAAGGTGTTGCCGATGCGGTTAAGCAAAAGGAAAAAACGCTTCATAAAAACAGCCACCATACCTGCGCGATTGTCGTTCCCTATGAGGATAATTCCGGATGGGACCTGGCAAATTTTTACAGCACAATGGCTCAAATGCATTTTCCCAGCAGCGTAATCGTTTTCGGTGACATTCGCATAGCTAAAACCTGGCTGGGTGTTGAAAGTACCCAAAACAGTATCCTTTAGGCTGTTGGATTGGGATTATTGTTTCCTTTCAGGCTTTTGAGGATGTCTTCACCGCCGGCTTTAAGCAGGTCATGTGCCAATCGATCCGCTAAAGCCATACATTGGCTGACTTCCCCGTGTATTCTCTTTCTTATAAACCGCTTGGCATTTAAGTCCGAGACAAAAGCTGAAATCGATATTGACATATTTTTAATCACAGCCAGCACCCCTACCGGTGCGTGACAGCCACAGTGTAATTCGGACAAAATCCGCCTTTCAGCCGAAGCGGTTATTCGGGATCTTTCATCATCTATCGCAGCAACAATATCTTTAATCTGTCCGTCAGAAGAGCGAACCTGTACGGCTATCGCCCCCTGGGCCGCGGCCGGCAGAAAAATCTCCGGGTCAAAAACCAGATACGTATCAGGCAATTTAAGCCTCTCAATCCCTGCCCGTGCAAGCACAACCGCGTCATATTGACCGTCATAAAGTTTTTTAATTCGTGTGGGGACATTGCCCCGGATATCTACACATCTCACAGAGGGATGTATTTTTTTAATTTGAACTTGTCTTCGCAAACTCGATGTTCCTATCCTGGAATCCTTCGGCATTTGTTCAAAAGATGAAACCGGTTTCAAAGCGATCATACAATCTTCGACAAATCGCCTGTCACAAACCGCCGCTATTTCCAGGTCCTCATATTGTTCGACGGGAAGGTCCTTAAAACTATGTACGGCGATATCGGCCTGCTTTTCAAGCAGCGACTTTTCCAGCTCGGATGTAAAAAATCCCGTTGACTGCAATCGCCGCAGTGATGTTTTCCGGTCAATATCGCCTTTTGCTGAGATGGTTTTGATTTGTATGTCGAGTTTAGGAAATTTTCTTTTCACGTGTTCAACAACGATATCTGTCTGAGCCAGGGCTAACCGTCCGGCCCGCGTAGCAATGATTAGAGGTTTTTTCATTGCTTCGGATCATCCTGCTCAAAAAACATTTTATTGATTAAATCTACGGACCGAATTTGTTCGTCGGTCGGTTCGGTGTCTCCCCCCGATTTAAGATACCGGATAGGACCGTGGAGCATTTTATTGACTAACGATTCGGCAAAACTTTTCAGTTTGTCAGCACTTTCCGGTCCAAAATCTTTCGCATAACGAAGTGCCTCGGCCTCGGCCACTTGCTGTCCTTTCTGTTTCAGTGACATAATAGCCGGGACAACATCCAAAGCGGTAAACCATCTTTCGAAATGCATAACCGCTTCATCAATGATCGCTTTTGCCCGGGGAATCTGCCGATTACGCTTTTCAAGATTTTGATCGATCCTCTGATTTAACTGGTCAATATTGATGAGCCTGACACACTCGAATTTTTTGATCTCAGGATCGATATCCCGGGGAACCGCAATATCAATAATTAATAAAGGCGTTTCCCTAAACGCCAGAATACCATGAACATCTTCAAACCTCATGATCGGAGCATCAGAACCGGTGGAGCTGATAATCAGATTCACATCCTGAATATACTTATTAACCTGATTTAAAGAGATCGGATCGGCTAATCCTAACCTGCCGCAAAGTTTTTTTGCTTTCGCCCTGTTTCGATTGGCCACATAAAGCTGTTTTATATTTGATTTGAGAAGATATTTAGCCGTGAGTTCGGCATTTTCACCGGCACCGATGACCATGGCGGTATTAAAATTACCGTTACATAGATTCTTCGCCGCTTCCACCGCGGCCAGACTGACCGAAACCGCTCCGCAATTTATATCGGTCTGCGTTCTGACGGCTTTGCCTACACGAAATGCCTTGTGAAACAGCCGATGAAAAATGATCTTGCTCATTCGATGTTCGACGGACTGTGAATAAGCGGTTTTCACCTGTGAGAGTATCTGATTTTCACCGATCATCTGTGAATCCAGACCCGCCGCGACACTGAAAAGATGGCCGACAACCTCCATGCCGGTTTTCGTCGTATTGAATTTCTTCCAGGTTTTGGCGGATGCGGGATTGATATCGTTGAACAGTGAAAGGAGATAGGCATCAAAATCAAAACTTTTCTTAACATAGGCATAAAATTCAACGCGGTTACAGGTTTCCAGAATGACCGCCTCGCTGACAGCCGGATCGGTATGCATTTTTCTAAGCATAGAATGGCGCTGGGACTCGGAAAAAGAAACCTTCTCGCGAGCCTCAACAGGACAATCATGATGTGTTAAACTGCTCAGTACGAGTTTCATTTTATTTATAATTTCAGCCGAACTGAAATTACTTCAAATCCAAAAACCACTTGAATATAGGATACTTGTTCCAAAACCGGCTGTCAACAAAGTAATCTTGGATATTAAATTAGGATCTTTTTTTCAATTAGTTTATTTTTACCTTTAAGTCTTTTTCTTAAATTTCATAGGGATTAAACTCATTTGTTTAATCAAAATAAACCTTGCTTTCCGTCAAATTAGTATTATAGTTGACTGATTATGATATTTTTTAAAGTGAATATTTTCTTTCTGGTCATTATCAGAGTGAATTTCAGATATTTTCCTTTCTTTTCAGGATAAGACAATAAAATGAAACGACTGATGGTTATTGCTAATCGGCTCCCGATGAGTGTCAGTAAACGACAGAAGCAATTGCACTTTCGACAAAGTCCCGGCGGCGTGGCTTCGGGGCTGGCATCGCTGTCCGAAGATTACAAGAGCATGTGGATCGGCTGGCCGGGTATCACATCAAATCAACTCACCAAAAATGATCATAAGCAAATAGAAAAAAAACTCGAAGAAAACCATTGCCACCCGGTTTTTTTATCCAAAGCAGATAATGAAAATTACTATCAGGGATTTTCCAACAAAACTGTCTGGCCGCTTTTTCATTATTTCCCTCAGCACACAACCTATGAACCAAAGTACTGGCAAAGTTATAAAAAAATCAATCATAAATTCTGCGACCAGATCGTCAAGTTTACTGAACCGGATGATTATATCTGGGTCCATGATTATCATCTGATGCTGCTGCCGGCTATGATCCGCAAAAAAATCCCCAATGCAAAAATCGGTTATTTCCTTCATATTCCATTCCCCTCGTTTGAACTTTTCAGACTGCTGCCCTGGCGGGAAGAGATCCTTGAGGGGCTGCTTGGAGCTGACCTGATCGGTTTTCATACCTATGATTATGTCCGACACTTTCTCAGCAGTATCCGCAGACTTCTGGCAATCGAACACAGTCTCGGTAATCTTAACTATGACAACCGAATCATTAAAGTCGATGCCTTTCCACTGGGGATTAATTATAAAAAATACTCAGAAGGAGGAAATTTACCCGAGGTTCAAAAAGAAATAAAAAAAATCCGCCAAAAAACAGGGGACCGAAAAACAATTATTTCAATAGACAGGCTCGATTACACCAAGGGAATTGTCAGGCGACTTGAAGCATTTGACTGGTTTTTAAGTCAGAATCCCGATTATCGGGACAAAGTCAATCTCATTCTGGTGGCCAACCCGACCCGCTCGCGCGTCGAGGAATATAAGCAGATCAGGCTGGAACTGGAACAGCTTATCGGAAGGGTAAACGGCGAATACGGAACGATCGGCCAAATGCCGGTGTGGTATCTTTATCGAAATTTACCCTTTGAAAAGTTAATTGCCGTGTACAATGCTGCCGAT